>CACKXF010000001.1 GCA_902604065.1 uncultured Pelagibacteraceae bacterium
GTATTGTCAGAGGTCTAATATATAAAAAAAGATATAAAACGGCATATAAGGTGGCAAGTGAACATTCACTTTCTTCCGGACCAGAATTTGCAGAAGCTGAGTGGTTATCAGGTTGGATAGCCCATTCATTTTTAAAATCACAAGAATATGCAATCAATCATTTTTTAAATTTTTATGACAATGTTAGTTACCCTATTAGTTTAGCAAGAGGAGCTTATTGGCTCGGCAAATCTTATAAAGCTACTGGAAATAATAAAAAATCTGAAGAGTACTTTAAACAAGGTTCCAAATTTTTAACAACCTATTATGGACAACTTAGTTTTAAAGAACTCAATTATGGTGGTGAATTTACATTAAATGAAGAATCAAATTACACCAAAGATTATGAAAAAGAATTTTTAAAAAATAAACTTGTTAGAACAGTAAGAATTTTAAAAGAACTTGACCATACAAAATATTCAAAAGATGTACTCAAACATCTTGCTTCCCTAAATATTGATGAAGGCAGTGAGGTATTAGCTGCAAAATTAGCAACCGAAGTAGAAAGGTATGATTTTGCTATTCAAATTTCAAAAAAAGCATCTTATGAAAAAAGATTTTATTTAAAATATAATTATCCTATTATTTCAACACCAAGAGAAATTAACAATAAATCTATGCCACCAAGTGAGATGATACATGCAATTATAAGACAAGAGAGTGAATTTGATAGCAAAGCAAATAGTTATGCCGGAGCAAGAGGTATGATGCAATTAATGAAATATACAGCTAAAGTTGTGGCTAAACAGGCTAAACTTCCTTATAGTATTAGTGGTTTAACTAATGATCCTATTTATAATATAAAGTTAGGATCTTATTACTTTAATTCTTTATTAAGTGATTATAATGGTGTTTATCCTTTTGCTATAGCTGCTTATAATGCTGGACCAAATAGAGTGAAAACTTGGAGAAGAATTAATGGTGACCCGACTAAAAACCAATTAAGTTATATAGATTGGATAGAGCTAATTAGATTCAAAGAAACGAGAAATTACGTTCAAAGAGTGTTAGAAAATATGAATGTATATAAATATATGATTAGCAAAGAACCAGTAATAATAGAGGACTTTTTTAAATAATTGGCGGAAGAGGAGAGATTCGAACTCTCGGTACGATGTTACTCGTACGGTTAGTTAGCAACCAACTGGTTTCAACCGCTCACCCACTCTTCCATATTTGCCAGTGTTATTTAGTACTAATTATTAAATTATTACCATATAAATCAATCAAAAAAAT
This sequence comes from uncultured Pelagibacteraceae bacterium, assembly GCA_902604065.1. Taxonomy (GTDB): domain Bacteria; phylum Pseudomonadota; class Alphaproteobacteria; order Pelagibacterales; family Pelagibacteraceae; genus Pelagilacustribacter. The sequence continues at coordinate 1,276 of CACKXF010000001.1, forward strand.
GGTCAAATGAAGAAAAAATTATTCGAAGGATCTTTATATACAATCGGAGCCTCTTTATGGTGGGGTATAATTGGAGTTATCTATTTTAAATTTGTATCTTTTGCATCTCCAATTGAACTAACAATTCACCGCACATTGTGGACCGCCCTGCTTTTGGTCGTTACAACTACTTACTTTAAAAAATGGCCAGAATTTATTAATATTTGGAAATCTTATAAAACGATATTTCTACTATTTTTAACTGGTCTTTTGGTGTCAATTAACTGGTTTACTTGGCTTTACTCAATTTCAGTCAATAACATGCTAGATGCTTCGCTTGGTTATTATATTTTTCCAATATTTAGTGTTTTTTTAGGTAAAATTTTTTTAAAAGAAAAAGTTAATAGAAATAAAATAATAGCCATTATTCTCGTATTTGTATCAATTATTTATTTGCTTATTGGGTTTAAAAATATTCCTTGGATTGGATTAACTGTAGCAATTACTTTTAGTTTATATACTTTGATTAGAAAAAAAATAAATATCTCATCTGATTTAGGACTATTTATAGAAACTTTGCTAATATCTCCTATAGCGCTTATTTTATTTTGTTCATTAGTATTTAATGGTACCAATATTTTTGGCTTTAACAATCTAGAACTATCTATTTATTTATTTTTTGCAGGCTTCATGACACTAGTTCCTCTTTTTATGTATATAAAAGGTTTTGAATTAATAGGTATTGGTCCTGCTAGTATGATATTTTTTTTAACGCCAACAGCTCAGTTTTTTTTGAGTATTTTTTATTTGGATCAAACTTTAAATACTGAAAAACTGATTAGTTTTATATTTATATGGATTGCTGTTTTGATTTATTTAAATGAATTACGAAAAGAGTAAATTAATATCATTACGAAAGGCACAACTAAAGAAATTACAAAAGAAACAAAAAGTAAGTTTGTTTTAATAAAATTTGAAAAATTATCCTCAGATATTAAGTTTCCAACCAAGATACTAGTTTGAAAATTTTGACTAGGAAAAAATAATAAACCAAAAAAAAGTCCACAAATTATAGAGAAAGTCGCTAATGTGGAATTGATTTTTTTATTAAAGAAACCATAAAATATTGTTATAACCGCTGCACAACAAAGCAAGTCAGCTAATAAAAATAAATAAAGAATGCTATAGCCTTTAGACGCTAGAATAAAAACAAATATACTTAATAATAAAATTATTAAATTAGTTTTATCTTTAATATCTTTTCCACTTAGTTTTTTGTTAATTTGATCACCATTTACAATTATTAAACTTGAGATCGCATTTATTAATGTATCTATAGTACTTAAGGTTAAAGACATCGCTAATACTAAAATTGCGATTACTATTAATGAACTTTTATCTTTGAGTATTAAATCGAAAAAAGCTAGATCAGGAATTACTTTTGAATTTAAAGAATAAGATATAAGACCTGAATAGCCCATCCAAAATACTATTAAAAAAATAATTGCAGATGAATAGATTAAACTGGTTTTTAATATAGAATTATTTTTAGCTGAGAAAACTCTTTGCCAGTTTCCTTGATGGAATAAATTTGTTGCAGCAACTGCTATAAAAAAAGTTAATCCTGCTGTATAGTTTGGTAAATAATTTTTATCAATTAAGTTAGGTGAGTTTTTTTTAATTATTTCATGACTTGGTAAATCTAAATTTTTCAATATCAATAAAAAAGACATTAAAATTATTACTACGATAAAACTAAATTGATATTTATCGGTAATAATTGAAAGTTTAAAACCCCCTCTCAATATATAGAGTAAGCAAATTATCAAAGTTCCGCCTGCTGTTAACCATAGAGGTACTTGAGATATAAAATTTAACAAAGAAGCTATTGCTGTGACTTCAGCTATTAAAAATATTGTTAAGTAAAATAATATTAAAATTAGACTTATCTTTAAAATCCCGATGCCAAATCTTTTTTTTATAAATTCGGTTAATGTCAGACCCTTTGGAAACTCTTTTCTTATTTTAGGTCCAAAATTATATAAAAAGAACATTGGAGCTGCCGTGCCTAAAGAATATCCAATAACAGCACCTATTCCTCCCCAAGTTGCTGCAGAAGCTGGGCCAAAAAGGATCCAAGCACCAAGTGCTGATGCTGTTAAACTTGCTGTTAATGAAAATGTATCTTCATCCCTATCTCCAACAATGTAGTTTTTGTTATTAGATATTTTTTTTGAGTTTAAATAACCTAATCCAATAAAAAATAAGCCTATTAAAATAGTAACTGATAATGTTGTTTGTGAAGATAAGTATGTTTTTTCCATATTTCCCTTACTGAATTACCGGTCAGGTTCTTCGGGTATAATCTCAGTCTTTTAGACACCCCGTTTTTTCTTTATACTCTTATTTTAGGTAATAAGTCAAATGAAGCTGTATCTATCTTTGAAGAGTGTTCCCTTCTCATTTTCCAACCTTTGCTTAAGCCAGCTTGAGCTATGCTTATCGCGTATCTTCCATACTTTGTATTTGTATAATCTATAGCTTTCATTAATTTTTTAGATTTGTTCTCTAAAAGTGGAGTTAAAAGATTTTGATCGTTTTGATTAGCATCCTTCAAGCCTGACAAGATTATACCTGCCTTTTGGTATGAATATCCATATTTATATATATCAGTTAAGGCTTTAATAGCATTTTTTATTAATTCTATACTATTACTAGATGGAATTGCTAAGTCTATTGTTTTTGAATTAGAATAATATTTTTTATTCTTATCAAATGGACTGGTCCTAATAAATACGGTTATTGTTTTTGCAATTTGATCATCTGCTCTAATTTTTTCCGCTGCATTCAAACAATGTGTAATAACTGATTCTTCCAACTCATTTATATCTTTTACTTTTCTACCAAAAGATCTTGAAACACAACAATTCTTTCTTTTTTCCTGATCTATCTGTAAATCAATACACGGTATCCCTCTTAATTCCATTGCTGTTTTTGCACCTAAAACATTTGTTCCTTTTTTTACCCATGTATTTGAAACATTTTTTAAATCATAAGCATTACTGATATTATTTTTATGATAAAATTTAGATAATTGTTTTCCTACACCCCAGACATCTTCGATAGGAAATTTTTTTAATTTTTCATCAATATTTTCATTTAGATATATTACTCCTGCTTTTTCTTTTTTTGCTATATGATTTGCAACTTTGCTTAAAGTTTTTGTACAAGCTATACCTACGCTTGTCGGTATGCCTGTCCATTTAAGCACTCTTGATCTTATCTCACTCCCGTAATCTTCCACACCTTTTTCATCCATAAAAGATAAGTCAATAAAAGCTTCATCAATTGAATAAATTTCGACTTTTGGTGAAAAAGTTTTTAAAACTTTCATTACTCTTCTCGATATATCTCCGTACAACGCATAATTGGATGAATATACTTCTACTTTATTTCTTTTAACTAATTCCTTAACTTTGAAGTAAGGTTCTCCCATTTTAATACCAATTTCTTTTGCTTCTTTTGACCTAGATATTACACAACCGTCGTTATTAGATAAAACAACTACGGCTTTTTTTTGTATTTTTGGATTAAAAAGTCTTTCGCATGAAACATAAAAAGAATTACAGTCTACTAAAGCTATTCTACTTTTTTTAGTTATGTACTTTATGGATGACATAAGTTACTACCCCCCAAATAATTATTTCTTGATCTTTTGCTAAAGGAATTCTGTCTGATGTTTTTTTTGATCCAGACGTTAAAAATGTTTCACCCTTTTCTTTTAAAATTGTTTTTACGACTAATTCATCGTTAACATTGGCTATGACAGTTGAGAGATTTTTGGGATTGATGCTTCTGTCCACTATTAATAAATCACCATCATAGATTCCTACACTATTCATTGATTTTCCCTGAACCCTAATTATAAAAGTTGCTGGTGAATTTTTTATTAGATAATTATTTAAATCTACATCGTCTTCAATGTAATCTGTTGCAGGAGAAGGAAAACCAGCTCCTACTTTATGTATATAATAAGGTATTTTAAGCTCCATAAATGTTCCTATTTTGTTCTTTTATAGAAAATAATATAGCTTTAGTCAACTGTTATATGGGGCAATATGCGTTTGGAATTAAAATAAGTTAAAAGTTAAAAACTTAGATGAAAAAAATTTTAATATTTCTAGCATTATTATTAACAACTTCTATTGCGCAAGCTGATTCAAAGCTACAAACAATCAAAAAAAATGGCGAACTAAGAGTTGGTACGACTGGAGATTGGGATCCAATGTCAATGAAAGATCCAGCTACAAATAAATATAAAGGATTTGATATTGATGTGATGAGAGAACTAGCTAAAGATATGGGTGTAAAAGTAAAGTTTGTTCCAGCAGAGTGGAAAACAATAGTTGCTGGAATTACAGCTGACAGATACGATATTTCAACAAGTGTAACCAAAACGCCTAAAAGAGCTGAAGTAGCAGGTTTCACAGAAACGTATTTTAAATATGGAACAGTTCCATTAGTACTTAAAAAAAATTTAAAAAAATTTCCTACTTGGGACTCATTAAACTCAAAAAAAGTTAAAATAGCTACAACTTTAGGAACATCTCAGGAAGAAAAAGCAAAAGAATTTTTTCCAAAATCTAAACTTAGATCAATAGAGGCTCCAGCACGAGACTATCAAGAGGTTTTAGCTGGTAGAGCAGACGGAAATATTACCAGCTCACTGGAAGCAAATAAATTAATCATCAAATATCCTCAATTAGCCATAGTGCCAGATGGCGGAAAGAACCCAGCATTTTTAGCAATGATGGTGCCAAAAGGAGACAAGGCTTGGAATGATTACGTGAGTAGTTGGATTAAAAGAAAACAAACTTCTGGGTTTTTCATGACTTTAGAAGCTAAATACAATCTTAAAAGCTTATAATTTTAGTTTTAATAACTTCCATTAATTAATATAGTCAATCTGTGAAGATTACTAAATATTTTTTATTATTGTTTGTTCTTCAAGGGTGTAGCTCAAACTATGAATGGGGTTGGTATATATTAAGTCCAGATAATGTTGAGGGACTTACCAATCTAAAATTTCTTATAAGTGGAATAACTACTACAATTTATATTTCAGTAATTTCGATTATTTTAGCTATGATAATAGGATTAATTATTGCTTTGCCCTCATTGTCAAAAAATAAATTTTTAACATATTTGAATATTACATACGTAGAAATAGTACGAGCTATTCCCTTATTGGTTTTAATATTATGGATTTACTACGGCTTACCAATAATGTTAGGTGTAAGCTTCTCCCCTTTTGTCTCTGGTATTATCGCTTTAACAATAAGTGAAAGTGCTTTTCAAGCTGAAATTTTTAGAGCTGGTATTAATTCTATAAGCAAAGGTCAGCATGAGGTTTCGGAGTCGCTTGGAATGAGTTTTTGGAAAAAAATGAGATTAGTAATTTTACCACAAGCTATAAAAGTAGTATTACCAGCTATGGGTAACCAATTTGTATATGTTTTAAAGATGTCTTCACTTGTATCAATTATTGGAATAGCTGATTTAACAAGAAAAGCAAATGAACTTGTTACTACTACTTATAGGCCACTAGAAATTTATACTTTTTTAATTTTAGAATATTTGGTTTTGATTTTAATAGTCTCTTATTTTGTAAGGAAATTGGAAAACAAATTAGAATATAAGTAATTTTTTAAAAGATATTTTAAAGACCCGCATTAAAAAAAACGGTACAAAAGTTAAAACAATTAGTCCCATCATCCAATTTGTTATCATTATAGTGTAAAAAATATCTTGATAACCTCCATTCTTCATATTGATTACATACCATAAAGACAAAAACGGTATTAAGGTTAGTCTAAGTATAGTCATATAAAGACTATATATTGGTCTTTTAAGCGCTTGAAACAAAGCAGAAGTTATAAAAAATACTGGATAAACTGGGCCGATAAAAGCAGCAACTTGTAGATAAAGCGCTCCATTTTGAATTACTTGAGGATCATTAGTAAATAAAGATATTATTAGCTCCGATGTTAAGTAAATAATAATACCTGCTAAAACCATAAAGCCTGAACCAAACATTAAAGCTTTTCCGTACACTTCCTTAACTCTAAAGTGCATTTTGGCACCAAAATTTTGCCCAGCTATAGCGAGCACAGCAGTATTTAATCCTATAACTGGCAACAATAATACTTGTTCTATTCTGACCGCTGTACCATAACCTGCCGTTGCCAACTCACCAAATTGACCAACGAAATAGAAAATATTAAATACTCCAAACATTATCATTAACATAGTAAACATTATTGGAACTGACTGTTTAAAAAGTATGCTAATGTAATCAAGCTTTGGTTTAAAACATTCTATATATAAGTACTTTTTTAATTTACAACAGTAAACTTTATTAGCTAAATATATTAAACCTACACACTGAGCTACTAATGTGGCTATAGCTAAACCAGCAATTCCAAATGCTGGTATAAACCCATAACCAAAAATAAATAAAGGATTAAGAAATATATTTAAGAAGAAAGTAAATATTAAAACATTTCTATAACTTTTTGTATCACCTTGTGCATTCAAAGTTCCATTTAAAGATAATTGAATTAATACAATTATGGCACCAAAAAATATTATATCTAAGTATTCACGTGTTAAAATTATACTTTGTTCGGTAGAACCCATAATTCTTAAAAGCTCATCTGAAAAATTTAAACCAAACAAAGTTACAAAGATTGAGATAACAATTGCCAGTACTATAGACTGGGCAACGTACATAGATGCTTTTCTGTCTTCTTTAGCACCTATAGAGTTACTTATTAAAGCTGTTGTACCAGCACCAATACCAACGGCCACAGCTATTGCTATAAAATAAATTGGCCAAGATTTTGCTATTGCTGCTAGTGCTTCTGGAGAAATTTTTCCTGCGAAATAAGTATCAACTAGATTATAAAAAGTTTGAAAAAGTGATCCAGTGCTTGCAGGTATGGTTACTTTTCTTAAAAGTTGCCAAATTGAACCTCTTGTTAAATCCATATTTAATATTCCTTTTGAAACTTATGCTTCTTTCCCGCTTTTTTAGCAAGATTAATTTGATTTTGCCTCATTCGAAATCTTGATTTTTGCAAACTTGATAGTGTGTCATAACACCTTTCACAAGAAACACCCTCTTCATATTTTTTTGATCTCTTATCTTTTGTTGATATAGGTTTCCGACACCCTCCGCAAATTGAATAAGTTCCCTGTTTTAATTTATGCTTTAAAGAAACTCTATTATCGAAAACAAAACATTCTCCTTTCCACAAGCTATCTTTTTTTTTAGTTTTATTGAGATAATTAATTATTCCACCTTTTAATTGAAATACGTTTTTAAAACCTTTTTTTTTTAAAAATATTGATGCCTTTTCACATCTAATACCTCCAGTGCAGAACATTGCAACAGGTTTGGTTTTTTCAATTTTACTTAAAAATTTTGGAAAATCACGAAAATTTTGTATATTTGGATTCATTGCTTTCTTAAAAGTACCAACATTATATTCGAAGGGTTTTCTTACATCAATCACAAGAGTTTTTTTTTTTGTAATCAGTTTGTTCCAAGATTTTCCAGACAAATACCTATTATGTCTTTTGCTTTCACCATTAATTTTTAACCCAAGTGGCACTACTTCTTTTTTTATTTTTACTTTTGCTTTGTGAAATGGTTGAAAACGACTAGTAGAAATATTATTGCTATCAAAGTCTGTGAATTTAAAACTTTTTTTTAGTAATTTTAAAATTTTAGAAATATCTTTACTATTACCTGCAAGAGCTCCATTAATACCTTCTGATGATATTATTATTGATCCTCTAATACTAGTGTTTGATATTTCGTTTTCAAGATAAGTTTTATATTTTTTTAAGGAATTAATCTTTTTAAACTTGTAAAATCCAGATATAGTAAACATTAATTTTTAATACAAATAGTTAATCCATCACCAACAGGAATTATGTTTTTTGTAACTCTTTTATCTTGTTTAACATGGTTATTAAAATCCCTAATAATATTTGTAAATTTATCGTTGTTTGCATTGTCCGCAACTTCGCCATGCCATAATACGTTATCAATAATTATCAGGCCTTTTTTATCTATTAAATCTATACTAGTTTCGTAATAATTTAGGTAATTTTCTTTATCAGCATCAATAAAAATTAAATCGAAAGATTTTTTTGTGTCTTTTAATTCTTTTAAACTTTCTACAGCTGGTTTAATAATTTGTTTAATTCTTTTTTCATTGGCTTTAGCATAAAAGGATTTAGCCTTACTACTAAATTCATAATTTTTATCTAAACTAATTAAAATTCCATCAAGAGGAAGTGCCATCGCCATGGATAAAGCGCTAAAACCAGTGAAACTACCAATCTCTAAAATTTTTTTAACGTTTGAAACTTTTATTAATGTTTGTAGAAAATGCGCTTGCGATATAGATATTTGTAATCTTTGTTGATCTCCTAAACTTTTATTATGCTGAATAATTTCATTCTGAACATCTGATAGATTTTCTGAATGATTAATAATATATTGTTCAAGATTGTCAGTTAAATCTAATTTTTTAGGCATAATTAGCCTTTTAAAAGTTTTTTTAAAATTTCGTTTGTTAATTGCGGGTTGGCTTTCCCGCCTGATTGTTTCATAACCTGTCCAACAAAAAAACCAAATAATTTTTCTTTACCAGACTTATATTGATCAACTTTATCTTTATTCTTGGTTAATATTTCATTGATTATTTTTTCTAACTCTTTGGGATCACTTTGTTGTTTCATCCCTTTTGATTCTATTATTTTTTTTGGATTTTCTCCGCTCTCAACCATTATTTCAAAAACTTCTTTTGCTATTCTGCCAGAAATTTCTCCAGATTTTATTGATCGAACTAGTTCAGCAAAGTTTTTAGCAGAGATAGGTGAGTTAGATATATTCAGTCCTTTATCATTTAACATTGCGAATAAGTCACCCATCATCCATGTGGCTGCAAGTTTTTTATCAGATAATTTTGCCACCTCCTCATAATAGTCTGAGATATCTTTTTCAGAAACCAGAACATTTGCTTCATATGAATTAAGTCCGTAATCGTTAATAAATCTCTCTTTTTTATTATCGGGTAACTCAGGTAAAGTTTTTTTTAATTCATCGATTAATTTTTGTTCAATTTTAAGAGGTAAAAGATCGGGGTCTGGAAAATATCTATAATCATGGGCGTCTTCTTTTGATCTCATTGATCTTGTTTCATTTTTCTTTGTATCGAAAAGTCTTGTCTCTTGGTCAATCTTTTTTCCGTCATCTAACATTTCAACTTGTCTATTTGATTCATATTCTATCGCCATTTGCATAAATTTAATTGAATTTACATTTTTTATCTCACATCTTGTTCCAAGCTTTTTATCTCCGATTTTTCTTACTGATACATTTACATCTGCTCTTAATGAACCCTCTTGCATATTACCATCGCAGGTTCCTAGATATCTCATTATGGTTCTGAGTTTTTTTATATATACATTAACTTCATCTGGAGATCGAAGATCTGGTTTACTTACTATTTCCATTAGCGCAATTCCAGAACGGTTTAAGTCTACATAAGTATTTGTGGGATCCATGTCGTGAATGCTTTTACCCGCATCTTGTTCTAAATGAAGTCTTTCAATACCAATTTCTTTTGAACCATATGGCATATCCAATAAAACCTTTCCTTCACCAACGATTGGATTTTTATATTGTGAAATTTGATAACCTTGTGGAAGATCTGCGTAAAAATAATTTTTTCTATCAAATACTGAATTATTATTAATCTTAGCATTTAGTCCTAAACCAGTCCTAATAGCTTGGTTTATGCACTCTTTATTTATAACTGGCAGCATTCCAGGAAAAGCAGAGTCTATAAGACTTACTTGGCTGTTAGGTTCAGCTCCAAATTTAGTTGCAGATCCAGAGAAAAGTTTTGAATTTGAAGATACTTGAGCATGAACTTCCAAACCAATTATTACCTCATACTTATTTTTCTTTCCTTCTATATAATAGTCAAATTTATCTTTGCTCATAACCACCAATTCTTTATTTCATTTTTAAAATTACAATTTTTTTCAAAAGCATAAGCCACATTCAATATATTTTGCTCATCTAAAGTCTTTCCAATTAACTGCAACCCTAGTGGATAGCCCTTTTTATCTAAGCCTGCCGGTACCGATATTGCAGGTAAACCAGCTAAATTCACTGGTACAGTAAATATATCATTGAGATACATAGAAATAGGGTCATTAGTCTTTTCACCAATTTTAAATGCAGAACTTGGTGTTGAAGGTGTCAAAATAGCATCTACCTTACCAAAATTTTCATCAAAATCTTTTTTAATAAGCTGTCTAACCTTTTGAGCTTTAAGATAATAGGCATCATAATATCCTGATGACAAAACGTAAGTACCAATTAAGATTCTTCTCTTTACCTCATCTCCAAATCCTTCGGATCTTGTATTCTCGTACATTTCAATTAAATCATTTCCTTTTGATGATCTATAACCATATTTTACTCCATCATATCTAGCTAAATTTGAAGAAGCTTCAGCTGGTGCAACTATATAATATGTTGGCAATGCATACTTTGTGTGAGGGAGCGAGATGTCAATTATGTCAGCGCCTAATTCTTTTAAAATATTTTTTCCCTTGTTCCATAATTCGTCAATTTCTTTTGGCATATTTTCAACTCTATATTCCTTAGGTATGCCAATTTTGAGACCTTTAATATCTGTTTTCAAATTTTTTGAATAATTTTCTTTTTTCTTTTCTATAGATGTGGAGTCTTTTTTATCAAAACCTGCCATAGCCTCTAACATGATCGAACAATCTTTAACAGATTTAGTCATTGGACCAGCTTGGTCAAGGGATGAGGCAAAGGCAACAATTCCCCAACGTGAACATAATCCATAAGTTGGTTTTAGTCCGACTGTTCCAGTGAAAGAGGCTGGCTGTCTTATTGAGCCGCCTGTATCGGTTCCAATTGTTGCAGGAGTTAAATTTGCTGCAAGTGCAGATGCAGAGCCCCCGGATGAGCCCCCAGGAACAGTATTCTCAGCTATTGGATTTATAACATTTCCAAAATAACTTGTTTCATTTGACGATCCCATTGCATATTCATCGCAATTCAATTTGCCAAGTAAGATAGCACCCTCTTTCCATAAATTTTCTGTAATGGTGGACTCATACTTTGGTATAAAATTTTTCAACATTTTACTACCAGCTGTAGTTTTAAATCCATCAGTACAAAAAAGATCTTTTACAGCCAACGGGATTCCTGGAAGTAAAGAGTTTATGTTCGGCTTTTTGTCGAATTCTTTTGCTTTCTGAATAGCATTTTCAAAACAGGTAGTTATATACGAGTTGAGTTTTTTGCTTTTATTTACTTTATCAATATAAAGATTAGTAAGCTCTTCGGATTTAATCTCCTTTTTTTTTATTAACTCTATAATTTCTGATAGGTCTTTTTTTATAATTTCTGACATTATTCAATAACCTTTGGAACAACGAAAAATTCTTCGTTATTTTTTGGTGAATTTTTAAGAATCTTTTCTCTTATTTTTCCATCATCTATTTTATCTTCTCTTGACCTGAGCGGTGTGTTTAAAATTGAAGATAATGGTTCTACTTTATCAGTATTTAACTCATTTAATTGCTCTATAAATTTGAATATAGATGTTAAATCTTTTGCTAATAAGTCAGATTTTTTTGAATCTATAGAAATTCTAGCTAACTTACTAATATGTTTAATTTTATCTTTATCTATGGACATCTGTGATTTATGTTATTTATATAGGAAATTAATATCATAAAATATAATAAATAAATGTTGGATATTGAGGAATTTAAGAAAAAACTAGACAAAAAATCAAGGCTTATAGGCATTGATCCTGGAAAAAAGCGAATAGGTATAGCTATTTCAGATGAAAATAAAATAGTCGCTACTCCATATACAACTATAATTAAAAAAGATTATTCTAGTTTTTTGGCTGAAATAAAGAAAATAGTCCACGAAAATACTGTTAAAGGTATTGTGGTTGGAAATCCCATAAATATGGATGGGTCATCTGGATCCTCATCTCAATCTGCAAAAGATTTAGCATTAAACTTATCAAAAGATGTTACACAAAATATCGTTTTGTGGGATGAAAGACTATCAAGCGAGGGGGCATTCAATTTATCTAGCAATTTAGATATAAATGTAAGTAAAAAAGTACAAAAATTAGACGAAAATGCGGCTCAATTCATATTACAAGGGGCTTTAGATTATTTAAATAAAAATAATACTTGATAAGATAGCACAAAAGGCCTATAGAGTTGATTTTAATGGCAGTAATAAAAAAGTCCTCAGCTATTAAAAACTCACCCAAACATCTTTTAGGTATTCAAAATTTATCAATATTAGAAGCTAAAAAAATTTTAAACGAGGCAAAAACTTTTATTAAATTGAATAGAAGCAATACCAAGAAGTTGAATACTTTAAGAGGAAAAACCCAAATCAATTTATTTTTTGAACCGTCAACTAGAACACAAAGTTCGTTTGACCTGGCTGGCAAAAGATTAGGTGCTGATGTTATGACTATGAATATGAGTAACTCCGCTTTAAAAAAAGGTGAAACTCTTATTGATACGGCTATGACATTAAATGCAATGCATCCGGATTTGATAGTTATTCGTCATCAAGACTCTGGTGCACCAAATCTACTTTCACAAAAAGTTAATTGTGCGGTAATAAATGCTGGGGATGGTAGAAGAGAACACCCTACTCAGGCCTTGCTTGATGCTTTAACAATAATAAGCCGCAAAGGTAATATTGAAGGACTTAAGATAGCAATCTGTGGTGACATACTCCATTCTAGAGTCGCTAGATCAAATATCTATTTAATGAATATGCTTGGAGCTGAAGTAAATGTGATTGCCCCTAAAACTCTAATGCCAAAATCAATTGAAAGATTAGGTGTTAAAGCTTTTACTAATATGAAAAAAGGCTTAGATGGATGTGACATTGTTATGATGTTGAGATTGCAAAATGAAAGAATGCAAGGATCATTTCTTCCTTCTAAAAGAGAATACTATGAGTACTTTGGTTTAACTCCAGAAAAATTAAAGTTTGCCAACAAAAATGCTTTGATCATGCATCCTGGTCCAATGAATAGAGGAGTAGAAATAGATACTAAATTAGCTGATGATATTAATGTAAGTCTGGTGAAAGAACAGGTTGAACTTGGAGTAGCTGTTAGAATGGCATGTTTAAAATTATATTGTAAATGAATGAAAAAATTATAATAAACGCTAGAATTGTTGATCCATCTCAAAAATTAGATGAAATGGGTTCAGTGATTATTGATAAAAATGGAAAAGTAAAAGCTATTGGGAAAAAAGTAACTAAAAAAGACTGTCCAAATGCTGAGGTAATTGATGTTAAAAAAAATCTAATAATACCTGGTATCGTTGATATGAAGGCATTTGTTGGTGAACCAGGATTTGAATACAAAGAAAATTTTAGAACTTTAAGTCAAGCAGCTCTTGCAGGTGGTGTAACTTCAATTGTTACGATGCCTAACACAAAACCTATTATAGATAATGTCTCCATGGTTGATTTTATAATGAGACGTGGAAGAGATAAATCAAAAATTAATCTCTTTCCATGTGCTTCACTCACAAAACAAATGGAAGGTAAGCTGATGACAGAATTTGGTTTATTGTCAGCAAAAGGAATTATTGGATTTAGTGATGTAAACAAAACAGTTCAAAATACCGAGACTATGGCAAGAATAATGGACTATGCATCAGATATTGGTGTTTTGATTATGCAGCATGCTGAAGATTACGAATTATCGAAAAATAGATGTATAAATGAAGGTGAAGTATCTAATAGACTTGGTTTGAGTGGAATATCACCAATAGCTGAAAAAATTATTATAGAAAGAGATCTCTCTTTATTAAGTGAATTCCCATGTAGGTACCATATAAATCAAATTTCATCTCGGAATTCTTTAGATGTTATTAAAAAAAATAAATCAAATGGTAAAAAATTTAGTGTTGGGGTTTCAATAAATAATATTTCCCTTAATGAAAATGACATTGGGGACTTTAAAACATTTTTAAAACTATCTCCTCCTCTTAGATTGGAAGATGATAGAAAAGCACTAGTTGAGGGAATAAAAAACGGACTTATTGATGTTATAGTTTCAGATCATACTCCTGAGGATGAGGAAAGTAAAAGACTTCCTTTTGCTCAAGCAGCCACTGGTGCTATAGGTGTAGAAACTCTTCTACCGCTAGCATTAGAACTATATCATAATGAATCTTTGTCACTTAATAAGATAATTGAATGTTTAACAATTAATCCATCTAATGTTCTTAAGATTAACAAAGGCACTTTAAAAATGGGGTCCGATGCAGATATTTGTGTTATTGATTTAAATAAACCATGGGTGGTCAAAGCAGGAAATTTAAAATCTAAGTCTAAAAATACCGCTATTGAGGATAAAAGATTACAGGGTAAAGTTTTGATGACCTTTTTGAAGGGTGAACCTGTATTTAAAACTTGAAAATGGAAATTATAATTTTATCTTTATGTTCATATCTTATAGGGTCAATTCCATTTGGTTTAATATTTACTAAATTTTTTTTAAAAAAAGATGTAAGAAAAATTGGATCCGGAAACATAGGTGCTACTAATGTACTTCGGACTGGTAATAAAATTTTAGCTTTATTAACTTTAATTTTTGATATTGCTAAAGGATATTTAGTAGTTAAAATTTCTTTTATTTATTTTCCTGACTTAATATATTTGACAGGACTAATTTGTTTCATTGGTCATATTTTTCCTGTCTGGTTAAAATTTAAAGGTGGTAAAGGAGTAGCAGTTTATGTTGGTATAATTTTAGCTTTATCGTTTAAATTAGCTTTAATTTTTGGAGCCACTTGGTTAATTGTTTTATTTTTATTTAGATATTCTTCTCTTTCATCTATCTTCGCATCATTGTCGTTAATAATTTATAATTTATTTTTTAATGATAATTTTCAAAATTTTTTTTTAATTCTATTTTTCTTGATTATTATTTATACCCACAAACAAAATATTTTGAGAATTAAAGACAAAAGGGAAACTAAAATAAAGTTTTAATTTATTAGGTTTTTTAAGTTAAATTTAAATAAATTTGACTTTTATTCCAAATTTTGAAATTAAGTCTTTAATATGAATTTAGTTATAGTTGAAAGTCCAGCAAAAGCTAAAACGATAAACAAATATCTAGGTTCAGACTACTTAGTTTTAGCCAGTTACGGCCACATTAGAGATTTGCCATCAAAGAATGGCTCGGTTGATCCTGATAAAAATTTTGAAATGCAATGGGAATTAGATTCTTTTTCAAAAAAATATTTAAAAGAAATTACAGATGCAGCAAAAGAAAGTGATAAAATAATATTAGCAACCGATCCAGATCGTGAAGGGGAAGCAATAGCGTGGCATGTAAAACAAGTTTTAGATGATAAAAAACTTTTAAAAGGAAAAAAACTGGAGAGAGTTGTTTTTAACGAAATTACTAAAAACGCTGTGCTTAAAGGTATTAATAATCCCAGAGAAATTGAAGAGACATTAGTAAAAGCATATCTTGCTAGAAGAGCTTTAGATTATCTTGTAGGATTTAATATATCGCCAATTTTGTGGACTAAACTTCCAGGCTCTAAATCAGCAGGAAGAGTTCAATCTGTTGCTCTAAAATTAATAACTCAAAGAGAACATGAAATTGAGTCTTTTAAACCAGAAGAGTACTGGACGTTAAATGCTAATTTTAAAAATTTAGAAAATAAAAATGTTTTTTCAAAACTTAATATTCTCGATGGAAAAAAAATCGAAAGATTTAGTTTTAAAAATAAAAGTGATATTAATTTAGCAACTGAAAAAATTAATAAACAAGAATATTTCATTAAAGATGTAAACTCAAAAGTTGTAAAAAGGAATCCCTCAGGTCCTTTCACTACTTCAACACTTCAACAAACATCATCTGGAAAGTATGGTTTTGGCGCTTCAAGAACTATGCAAATAGCACAAAGATTATATCAGGGAATTGAAATAGATGGAGAAACTGTAGGACTTATTACCTACATGAGGACTGATGGAACGAATATCTCAAATGAAGCTGTCAAAGAATTCAGATCTTTTGTGGAGAATGATTTGGGAAAAAATTATTTACCAGATAGCCCAAATAATTATAAAGGAAAAAAAGCTAAAAATGCTCAAGAAGCTCACGAAGCTATCAGACCAACTGATATTAAAAAAAAACCTGATGAAATGAAGAAATATCTAAGCACAGATCAATTTAAGCTATATGATTTAATTTGGTCTAGAGCTCTAGCATCACAGATGAAGCCGGCTGAGTTTGATAGAAACACAATTCAAATTAATTCAAAAGATAATAGTATTCAATTTACCTCTACTGGTTCGGTTATAAAATTTGACGGTTTTTTAAAAATTTATTCATTCCAAAACGAGGATGAAGAAAAAAATATGTTGCCAGAAGTTAAAGTAGGTGAAAAGATAAATCTAGGAGAATTAATTGATGAACAACATTTCACATCTCCACCTCCAAGATATTCTGAAGCAAGTTTAGTAAAGAAAATGGAAGAGCTGGGTATTGGTAGACCTTCTACTTATGCAAGTATTATATCTGTTTTGTCAACTAGAAATTACACTGAGTTATTAAATAAAAGATTTCATCCTACTGATAGGGGTAAATTGTTATCAGCTTTTTTGGAAAAACTCTTTTCAAAATATGTTGATTATAATTTTACTGCAGATTTAGAAAATCAACTTGATGAAATAACAAGTGGTAAAACTAATTACTTAAATGTTTTAGAGACATTTTGGAAAAGTTTTTATAATGACGTTGGCTCAGTCAAAGACATTAGGACTAGAGAAGTATTAGATTTGTTAAATGAAAGTCTTGGGGATTTAATATTTGAAAAGAATGAAAAAGATCAAATTGATAGAAAGTGTAAAATTTGTGCTAATGGTATTTTAAGTCTTAAAAATAGCTTTAGGGGTGGTGCTTTCATTGGTTGTTCAAACTATCCAGAATGTAAATTTACAAGGCCTCTCTCAAAAACGAAGGCATCCCAACAATCATTTTTAGCGGAACCAAAACTGATAGGAAAAAATGATGAAGGGAAAGAAATATTTTTGAAAAATGGAAGATTTGGTCCTTATTTACAATATGAGTTAATAAAAGAAATTGAAGAAAAACCTATTAAAAAGAAACGTGGCAAAAAGAAAAAAGACGACAATTTAAAAAATGTTTCAATTCCAAAAGGTTTGTCCTTAAAAGATGTAGATTTAGAAAAAGCAAAATATTTGTGCTCATTACCAAAAAATATAGGTAAACACCCTGAGCTTAATGATGATATAACAATCAACATTGGTAGATTTGGTCCATATTTAAAATGTTCTAATAAATCTGCTCGATTGGAAACTATTGAAGATTTATTTTCAATCGGACTAAATCGAGCAATTACTTTAATTTCGGAAGCAAAGCCAGGAAGAGTCTCTTCATCTGAAATCAAGAATATAGGGCAGCATCCTGAAGACAAGAAACCGGTTAGAGTTATGAAAGGTCAGTATGGTCCATACATAAAATATAAGTCTCTAAATGCAACTATACCAGAAGATAAAGACCCAAGTGAAATTACAATGGAGGAAGCGTTAATATTGATAGAAAAAAGAAAAGAATATGATAAAAGTAAAAAAGGAAAAAAAAAAGGTATTAAAAAATGAAAAAATTTATTTGTGTGTTAATTTTTTTAACATATCAAAGCCCTATTTTTGCAGATGAAAATAAAGGTTGTGATGGAATATTAGCTAAACTTAAAAAAGAGTGTAATATTGTTGGTAAAAGTTTAGACAAAATGAAAGATTTTAGCAGTAAAAATAAAACAATTGATCAGTCTCTTGAAAATATTAAAGATAAACTTAAAAAAAAATGAGTGTTGATGAAAATTTAAAAAAATTAAAAATTGATCTACCTGATCCACCTGCGCCAGTCGGCGCTTATACAGCGTTTAAAAAAATAGGGAAATTATTATTTATTTCGGGACAAATCTCTTTAGACTCAAATGGAGTATTAATTAAAGGAAAAGTTGGATCTGAAATCAACTTAGAAGTTGGTAAAAAAGCTGCAGAAACATGTTGTATTAACATTGTGGCACAATTAAAAAAAGCATGTAATGGTAACTTAGATAAAGTAAATTCATGTGTCCAACTAGCTGGATATGTAAATTCTTCAGATAATTTCATTGATCAACCAAAAGTTCAATGGACCAAAAGACGCAAAAAATTTTTTAAAAAAGATTAGAATAAAAAAAAAGGTAATTAATAATTGTGAAGACTATATTTTATCTAAACTTGGTAAAGATATTTATGAAAATTTTTATAAAAATTACACAATAAAACAATGGGGTATACATCCAAAGTTTTTAGATAAGAGTATAGTAGGAAGATTGCCTATAAGATTTAACAGAGACCCTTATTATGTTAATCAAAAAATAAAGGTAATGCCTAAGCATGGTTATACTAAACTTTTTTTTAATATGATCAATAATCCGAGGATAAATGTCAATTTAAAAACCTCTTATGAAAAAATAAAAAATAAAGTTAAGCCTAAAATTGCTACTATTTATACTGGCCCTCCAGATTTATTTTTTAAATTTAAATATGGTAAACTTGATTGGAGATCTTTAAAATTTAAATTTAAAACTTTAAGAAAAAAAAAGATACAAGAATGTGTGCAAATTAACTTTCCTAACGAACAAAAGTATACCAGAAAAGTTGAAATAAAACATGTTACTAAACAAAAGTCTAAATATTCTACTCTGTCTTATGAGTTTCCTAAGTCTAAGGGTGACCCATATTATCCAATAAACAATAAAAAAAATAGAGATAGATTTGATAAATATAAAAAGCTAATTAAAAAAGCTGAAAAAAATAATATTTTTTTTGAAGGTAGATTAGCTACTTATCGCTATCTCAATATGGATGAAGTAATTGAAAAAGCTTTAATCTTATTTGATAAACTGAAAAGAAGATATTAATTATGGAAAATATATTAGTGACCGGAGGGGCTGGTTATATCGGCAGTCATGTAGTCGAACGTCTAATCAAATTAAGAAAAAATGTTTTTATTGTTGATAATCTTTCAACAGGCAAAATGAAATTAATTAACAAAAAAGCCAAATTTTTTAAATGTGATATAATGAATTACAAAAAATTAGATATAATAATCAGACAAAACAAAATTCAATCTATTATTCATTTAGCAGCTTGCTTAAGTGTAGGTGAAAGTCAAAAAAACCCTAGAAAATATTATAGAAATAATGTTTTAGGGACAAAAAATTTAATCAAATCATCTTTAAAAAATCAGATAAAAAATTTTGTTTTTTCTTCAACTTGTGCAGTTTATAAAGATGGGCTTATAACAGTTAGTGAAAATTCAAAATTATTTCCAAAAAGTGTTTATGGCAAAACAAAACTATTAGGAGAAAAAAACATTTTAAAATCTTTTAAATTAAGCAAAGTTAAATTTGCAATTTTAAGATATTTTAATGTAGCAGGTGCCAGTAGTAGTGGTAAAATAGGTCAAATAACTAAAGGAGATCAGTTATTTAAAAATCTCTCAATAGTTTCAAAACAAAAATATCCTCAAATAAATGTTTACGGCAATGATTATCATACTCAGGATGGAACCTGTATTAGGGATTATATTCACGTATCAGATATAGCTGATATTCATATAAGGGTGCTAAATAAAATTAAAATTAATAAAAAATCTATTATTCTTAATTGTGGGTATGGGAATGGAATATCTGTATTAGATGCGATAAATGAGTTTCAAAAACAAATTAAGAAAAATATTAAAATTAAATTTTTAAATCGAAGAAAAGGAGATATGGAGCAAATAATTTCGGACAATAAAAAAATTAAAAGATATTTAAAATGGTCTCCAAAAAAGAATAACTTAACTTGGATAGTAAAAAGTTGTATTTTCTGGGAAAAAAAAATTAAATAATGCTAAAAATCTCTTCTATTTCTTTTAATTGATCTCTCTTAGCTAATAATATAACTAAATCGTCTTTTTCAAAAATAAAATCAGAACGAGGAATTAAAACTTGATTTTTTCTTACGACAGATCCAATTCTTATATTTTCTGGTAAATTACTTTCTTTAATATTTTTATTAACTAATTCAGAACTCTCTAATACTTTTGCTTCAATGAACTCATATTCACCATCTAAAAGAGAGTATACAGAACCAATAGTTCCTTTATGAACATGTTCCATTATTCTAGAAACTGTAGTCATTCGTGGGTCAACTAAGTCATCTATATTTAAAGAGCTTTGAAGCAAACTATAATTTGATTTATTTACAATCGCTATAGTTCTTTTTTTAAGACCAGTTTTTTCAGCTAATACACATGCCATAATATTATTTTCATCATCATTCGTTAATGCTAAAACAGTTTCTGAATCTTCTAAATTTGCTTCTTTAAGAATTTCCTCATCTAGGGCATCTCCATTTATAACTATTGAAGATGATAATTCTGTCGCAATTTCTTCGGCGCGATCTTTATTTTTCTCTATAATTTTTATTCTAGTTCCTTCAAAATTTTCCTCAAGCATTTTAGCTAAATGAAAACCAATGTTTCCTCCTCCAATAATTAATATTTTTTTTGAAGTTTTTTCCTCATGACCAAACGCTTTTAAAATTTGGATTAGTTGATCACTACTAACTACAACATATACATTATCTCCCTCTAAAAGTTTGTCATTTTTTTTTAAAAAATAAAATTTTTCTTTTCTTACTAATCCAACTATATTTGCTTTAAAATTAGGAAATTTTTCAGTAAGTTTTGTTAGTGTAACGTTTGCAACTGGGCAATTTTTTTCTATTGCTATCTCTAGCATTTTAACTTTATTATTGGCAAAAGGTACGTTGTCTAATGCACCAGGCGCTTCGAGTCTTCGAAATAGAGATTTAGCAACTTCCTTTTCTGGAGAAATAATTACATCAATTGGTATGTTTGATTTATTGTAAAGTTTATTCCATTTACCTTCTAAAAAATCTTTAGTTCTTATTCTTGCTATTTTTTTGGATATATTAAATAAAGAACTTGCTAATTGGCAAACAACCATATTTGTTTCATCATTTCTTGTCACAGCGATTATCATATCAGTACTTTCTGCTCCTGCATTTTCTAGTACTGATGGCAAGCTAGCTCTACCTACGATACCTTTTGCATCTTGAGTATCATTTATTCTTTTAATATCCTCCGAAGACTGATCTATAACAGTTACAGAGTGCCCTTGTGATGATAGTTGTTTGCTTATAGAAAAACCAACTTTACCTGCGCCACAAATAATAATATTCATTTAATTTATACCTTTAATGCCTAGTAATTTTAGTTTTCGATGTAAAGCTGAACGTTCCATTCCAATAAAATCAGCTGTTTTAGAAATGTTACCATGATTTTTTTTAAGCTGAATGATAAGATATTCTTTTTCAAATTGTTCTCTGGCTTCTTTCAGCGGAGAGGAAAAGGTGGTTTTTGCATACAAATCATTTTCTTTATAGCTTTTTGTTGACAATATATCAGTTATCATTTTTCCAATATTATCTTTACTTTCATTCGTTGAAAGTATTGTTACTCTCTCAATTAAATTCCTTAACTCTCTAACATTTCCTGGCCAGTTATAAGTATAAAGTTTATCATTATTTGTATCTATTTCTATTTCTTGAACACCATTTATTTCTGATATTTTTTTTTTAAAATATTCTATTAAAAGTGGGATATCTTCGGTCCTTTCTGCAAGAGAGCTGGTTTCTATTGGAACTACATTAAGTCTATGAAACAGATCCTCTCTAAATCTTCCAGATGAAACTTCCTCATTCATATTTTTAGAAGTAGATGAAATTATTCTGATATTAACATTAATTGATTTCTTTCCATTTACTCTTGTAAATTTTTGATCAATTAGAACTCTAAGTATATTTGCTTGAGTCAAGATTGGAATTTCAGCTATCTCATCGATCAGCAGTGTTCCTTTGTCAGCTTTATCTAAAGCTCCAAATGAAATAGTCCCGTCATCAAACTCTTGACCAAATAATTCTTTTTCGTAAGTATTCTCTTTCAAAGAAGCAG
This sequence comes from uncultured Pelagibacteraceae bacterium, assembly GCA_902604065.1. Classification (GTDB taxonomy): domain Bacteria; phylum Pseudomonadota; class Alphaproteobacteria; order Pelagibacterales; family Pelagibacteraceae; genus Pelagilacustribacter. The sequence goes on from CACKXF010000001.1 coordinate 23,502, forward strand.
CATTAATCACTATAAAAGGTTTGTCTTTTCTAATGGAATATTTATGAATTTTTCTAGCTACTAATTCTTTACCTGAACCAGTCGGTCCGCTTACTAAAACCCTGCTTTCGGTAGAAGATAATTTCTCTATAGTTTTTCTGATTTTTGATATTGATGGGCTTTTCCCAATTAAATCAAAAGAATGAAATAACTTATTTTCTATTAATTCCCTCTCCGCTTTAAGTGAAGCTGCTTCAAGTGCTCTGTTTACATAGTTGAGAAGCTTATCCGCAGAAAAAGAAGCTCCTTTTTCAATAAATTCATAAGCACCTAATCTTATTGACTCGAGCGCTATTGGTACGGTGGCATGACCAGATATCATTATAACTGGAACTGAGTTATTTTTTTTATTTATTAATTTTAAAAGATCAATTCCATCTTTGTCGGTTTTGTCAAGCTTAATGTCTATTATGGCTAAATCAGGGATTTTTTTATTTATTTCTAAAACTGCTTGATCATAATTAGCCGCAGATCTTATATTATAATTATTTTCTTTTAAAATATTGCATATTAGAAATCTTATATCCGGGTTGTCATCTATAACTAAAATTTCTTTATTCATTTAATCTACACTGGGCAACCAAATTTCAATAGTAGTCCCCTCTTTGTTATTTATAATAATCTCCCCTGAATGTTCATTTATAATCTTATTCACAATTGGTAAGCCTAAACCTGTTCCACTTTTTTTAGTGGTAAAATAAGGTGTCATTGCTTTTTTTTTGTCCGATATTCCTTCACCATTATCAATAATAAAAATCACTATATAATCATTATTTCTATTAATTTCTATGTCAATTTTACCCTTATATTCAGGCTTTTTATTAGTAATTTCCGAAATAGACTCGTCTGCATTTTTAATTAAATTAATAAAAACTCTATTAATTTGTTCTTCGTCACAGTTAACAAAAAAATTTTTACTGTTAACTTTATTGTTAATTTTACACTTAGTAGATATTTCTAAAAATTTGATCGAACGAATTATGATTTCTGATATATCTTTTTTCTTAAAAACTGGCCTAGGCATTCTAGCAAAGTTTGAAAATTCATTAACTAATTTTTCAATATCTTTAATTTGTCTATTAATCGTATCAAGATAACTTTGAAATTGTTTTTTTTCACTTCCAGCTATTGAAGAGTATTTATCTCTTAATCTATCAATGGAAAGCTGTATAGGAGTTAAAGGATTTTTGATTTCATGGGCAAGTTTTCTAGCAACTGTTTCCCATGCTTCGTATCTTTCTGTAGCCAATAATTTATCCTGTTGTTTTTTTAATCTGATAATCATATTGTTAAAATTAGAATTTAACATTTTAAATTCATCATCAGCATCTATTTCGGGGACTTTAGTATCTAATTCTCCTTTACTGATATTTTCGGAAGCTCCGATTAAATTAACTATAGGTTTAGTTAATCTTCTTGCAAAAGTAATAGCAATCGCGGTAGATAAAAATAAAAGTAGCGTTACTACGATAATATAAATAATTGCGAAAGTAATCTTAATTCCGGTTTGATTATTTTCAACAGAATAGTAAAAACTAACTGCTTGTTCAGTTTCATTTAAAAATTTCAATATATTTGGATCAATATTTCGTGATATATAAAGATAAGTATCAATGAAAGAATTCAACTTTATCATGACTGAAGTTTTACTTTCAAAATTACCTGGAATTAAAACAGGCAGTTTTTTCAATGCCTCATCAAATATTTCTTCTTCTGGTACTACAAAATTATTATCATCAATACTAGAATCTGATATTAAAATATTTCCTGCACTATCAATTAAGTAAACATCATCAATTCTTCTAAGAATTTTTTCTGCATTGATTACTCTAATAAATTGTTTTGGATTTGAATAAAATAAATTTGAAGCTCTATTTAAACCAACGCTCATCAAAATTACGTCAGATTTAACATTTTTTTTGCTTTCTTCTAAATAGTTTTTAGCCACATCATTTGAATTATTCACTGCCGTAGTTATCTGGTCATCAAAATATTTTTGTAAGCCAAAATTAAATATAAATAATGAAAAAATTGCTACTAGCAATGAAGGGATAAAGGTAAAAAGTGAAAATAAAGAAACATATTTAAGATTTGTCTGAGAGCCAGACTTGTTTTTTTTACCTGCACTATAAAACCTTATAAAATTTTTAAAGATTAAATAAAAAAAGATTAGCAATAATACTATATCGATTGATAAAAGAATTAGTAAATTTTGCTCATTTAGAGGCACAAAACCTTCATTTATAAAAGTAAGGAAAGTTATAATCCCCAGAAAAATACAAGTAATTGAAGATAAAATAATCCAGTTAAAGTTTTTAATTATTTTAAACATATAATTAACTATTTATATAAATATACTATAAGTTATTACAATGAGTTTTTGTTTAATAATATTAGCTGCTGGAAATAGTTACAGATTTAAATCAAAATTACCTAAACCATATCTAAAAATAGGGGGTAAATCATTAATTGAAATCAATATAGAGAAAGCAAGTAAGATTAGAAAAATTAGAAAAATTTTGCTTATTTACAACAAGAAAGATATTAAACATTTAAAAAAACTAAAAATCAAAAACGTAAAAATTATTAAAGGTGGCAAATCTAGACAAGAATCTACTTTTAATGGGCTAAAACATATTATTAAAGATAAAAAAATTAAGGGTGTGCTTATACATGATGCTGCGAGACCAAACTTTTCTACTAGATTGATTTATTCTATTTTAAGTAATATGAAAAAAAATAATGTGGTCATACCTAAAATTAAAATTGATGATGCAGTTAAACAAGTATTTGATAACAATATAGATGAATATATAGTTGGTAAAGAAAGAGAAAATCTTTTTTTAACTCAAACACCCCAATGTTTTAGACTTAATGAAATTTATAATTTACATAAAAAAAACAAAAAAAAATATCAAGATGATGACATTTCACTCTATTCAGATTTAAATAAGGTAAAGTTTATTGAAGGAGAAAAAGAAAATTTTAAAATTACTACAATTGAAGATTTTAAACTGTTAAAAAAAATATATAAATCTAAAATCACATTAGGTATCGGATTTGATGTACATCGTTTGGTTCATGGTAGAAAATTATATTTAGGAGGTTTAAAAATAAATTCTAAACTTGGAACTCTTGGTCATTCTGACGGGGATCCCGTATTACACTCAATAACAGATGCGATCCTTGGTGCCTGTAAAATGGGAGATATAGGGCGAATGTTTTCGGATAAAAGCAAAAAATTTAAAAACATAAGATCAACTATTTTACTTAAAGAAGTGATGAAAAAAATAAAAGAAAAAGGTTTTTTTGTAAACAATATAGATATAAATATTATTACTCAAACTCCAAAAATTAATAATTATAAAAATAAAATGATAAAAAGTATTTCTAAACTATGTGAAATTTCAGAAAGTCAAATTAATATTAAAGGTAAAACTACAGAAAAGTTAGGTGTTATAGGAAGAGAAAAAGCTATTGCTTGTGAAGTTATAACTTCCGTAATTAAATATGATTAAAAAATTTAATTATTTATTCGTTACTTTTTTTGGAATAGGAACTGTTAGATACGCGCCAGGCACAACTACTTCTTTTATAACAACTATTCTTCTTTTTAGTTTTTTCCATATTATAAATTTATCAAGCTTTATAATATTATTTTTTCTTATATTAATATTCCTGTATTCATTTAATGCAGTAGCTGATTATATTAATAAAAATGAAAATAAAGATCCCAAAGAAGTAGTAATCGATGAGGTAATAGGTCAAGCTATTCCAATATATCTTTATGAAATGGCTCACGAAACAACAAAAAATTTAGAAGAAACCTTTTTATATTATATTTATATTTTTATTTTATTTAGGTTTTTTGATATCAAAAAACCTTTTCCTATAAGTTACTTTGATAAAAATCAAAAAAATAGTTTTGGAGTTATTATGGATGATGTTATAGCGGGACTTTATGTAGTATTAACCTTAATAATATTTATGGTTATTAAGTCTAAATTATAAACATGAATTTAAATAAAAAAGTTGTATCGCTTTTAAAAAGAAAAAAAATTACATTAGCTATAGCTGAATCTTGTACTGGCGGAATGCTTTCAAGCTCTATAACTTCTATAAGTGGTTCTTCTAAGATATTCACAATGGGGTTAGTCACATATTCCAATCAAGCTAAAAGAGAGGTATTGAGAGTTTCAAAAAAAATTATCAAAAGATATGGAGCGGTAAGTATTCAATGCTGCTTAGCTATGGTAAATAATTTAAGTAGAATAAGCAAAAGCAAATTGTGTATCTCTATAACTGGCATTGCTGGACCAAAAGGTGGCTCTAAACAAAAGCCTGTTGGATTAGTTTATATCGGGATAAAAAAAAATAAAATTGTCAAAATAAGTAAATATCTTATAAAAAATCGAGGAAGAAATTACATACAAAAAACTACTGTGAATAAAGCTTTGAAATTAATTTATAACTTTCTCTAGAATTTGCGCGGCTAAAATATTTGCTAAAAAGAAAATTACCAAAATATCAATATAAAGTAAAAATACCAATCTATTTCTAAGCCTTCTTTTTTTTAAAAAATTCGGTGTATCTGGACTGAAATCTTCTTTTTTATTTGGTTTAAAGTCATATGAAAACTTCCAGTAATTCATATCTGTCTCATTCGGATCACCTGTTTTAAAGTATTTGATATATTCCACTAGATACCACCAGCAAATTAAAAAAAAAATTATTAATAAGATTGTTCCTATCATTATTTGTATAGTTCTTTAGCTCTTTTTTCAAAAGCATCAGCAATTTTATTTAAACCAAAATTAAATGATTTTTTCATTATGATATTTAATAAGTTATTTTTTAATTCAAAATCGATTTCAAATTCAAGTTGGGTAGAATGATTTATTTCTTTAAAATTCCACTCATTTTTTAGATGAGTTAGCGGGCCATCAATATTAGTAACTAAAATTTTATCTTTTTCCTTATAATACAAAACTAGACTCGTATAAGTTTCATTAATAATCTTTTTCCCAACTTTTAAATCTGCTTTTATTTCTACTATATCTTTACTTTCTTTTCTCTCATAGATTTTTCCACTCAAACACCATGGAACAAATTCAGGATATTTTTCTATATCTAAAACTAAATCAATTAATTGTTTTTTTTTACAAGAAATTATTTTTTTTATCGATGCGGACGACATTCAACCCTATCAAGTCTTGCCTTTTGAAGTTTTCTAAAATCATCATCAGCATGATAAGACGATCTAGTAAGAGGTGATGAAGAAATTAAAAGAAAACCTTTAGTCTTTGCTATTGTCTCTAATTCTTTAAATTCATCTGGATGATAGTATTTTTTGAGAGGATGGTGTTTATTTGAGGGTTGCAAATATTGACCTATGGTAATAAAATCAACTTCGGCTGACCTTAGATCATCCATGACTTGAATAATTTCATCTTTAGTTTCACCTAGTCCTACCATTAGCCCAGATTTTGTAAAAATATTCTTATTCATTTTTTTTGCGTTTTTCAGTAATTCTAAAGAAGCAAAATATCTCGCTCCTGGTCTAACAGTTACATATAATCTTGGAATGGTTTCTATATTATGATTAAAGACATCTGGATTTCCCTCTAGCACTTTTTTATAAGCTTCACCTTTTCTTAAAAAATCTGGAGTTAATACTTCAATAGAAGTATTCGGATTTTTTTTTCTTACTTGAGTTATTACCTGATAAAAATGATTTGATCCACCGTCTTCAAGATCATCCCTATCTACTGATGTGATAACAACGTGATTTAAATTTAGTTTTTTTACTGCATTAGATATTTTAATTGGTTCGTAAATATCTAGATGAATTGGTTTTCCAGTTTTTACATCACAAAAAGCACAGGCTCGTGTACAAGTATCACCCATAATCATAAAGGTAGCATGCTTTTTGCTCCAACATTCAGTAATATTAGGACAATTAGCTTCTTGGCAAACCGTAATTAAATTATTTTGATTAACTACTTTTTTTGTTTCAAAAAAAACTTTTGAATTAACAATTTTTGATCTAATCCAATTTGGTTTCTTTTTTATAGGGTTAATTGGTTTATTAACTTTTTCTGGATGTCGTTTATCGCGATTTATCATTTTAGTTTAATTATTACCTCATCCGCTTTTCCAAATTTTAATTTTTCTCTATAGATAGTGTCTATAAAATCTAAATTTAAATTTGTAGATAATAGCATATTTTTTTTTTCTAATTCAGACAGCTCAGTTTTAAGTTCGTTTACTTTAAATTTTAATTGTTTTTCTAATTTGCTTTTCTCATAAAATGAAATTAATCCTCTTTCACCACTAATTAAGCTCGTGATTATGTAGATTGAGAGAATAATATTTAAAAGTAATAACTTTTTTTTTTTTAAAAATTTATTTAAACTCATTGTTAAATTTTAGCTATTTTTGAGGAATTTCCAAGCTCCTCTTCGATCCTCAATAATCGATTATACTTGGAAACCCTCTCAGATCTGGCTAAAGACCCTGTTTTAATTTGGGAAGAATTTGTCGCAACTGCTAAATCAGCGATAAAAGTATCCTCTGAGTCGCCAGACCTATGAGATATTATAGTACTAAAATTTGCTTTTTTTGCTTTAGAAATAACCTCTAAAGTTTCAGTTAATGTTCCTATTTGATTGGGTTTAATTAATATACTATTAGCTGATTTCTCATCAATACCTTTAACTAATCGTTTTGAATTTGTAACAAATAAGTCATCTCCAACTATTTGAACAGTTTTACCGATTTCATTTGTAATTTTTTTCCAAGATTCCCAGTCTTCCTCAGCAAATGGATCTTCAATAGATTTAATTGGGTAGTTTGATATTAACTTCTTATAATAATTAATAACTTCATCAACAGACATAAAACTTTTTGATTGTATAGAGTATTGCCTTTTATTGTTTATCAATTCATTAGCTGCTACATCTAAACAAATAACTATATCCTTGCCTGGTATTAAATTTGATTTTTCTATAGAGTCTACAATCAATTCTAAAGCATCTTCATTAGTACCAATAGATGGTGCAAAACCGCCTTCGTCACCAACATTTGTTAGCATTTTTTTTGACTTCAATAATTTTTTTAAATTTTGAATTACCAAAAAGCATTTTTCAATCGCTTCCATAAAATTTTTAGCTGAGTCTGGTCTGATCATAAATTCTTGAATTTTTAAATCATTGTCTGCATGAGCTCCACCGTTAATGATATTCATTAGTGGAATGGGGAGTGTAAAATTACTTCCTAAATTTTTAAAAAGAGATTTTTTATTTAATAAAGCTGAACATTTTGAATTAGCCAAAGATACTGCAAGCGTTGCATTAGCACCTAAGTTTATTTTGTTTTTGCTTCCATCTAATTCTAATAAAACTTTATCGATATCATTTTGGTTGTTAGGATTAAGATTTTTTAACTTAGAGGAAATTTTTTCATTTATATTATTTACTGCTATACTTACACTTTTGCCTAAGAATTTATTCTTATCTTTATCACGTAGCTCGTGGGCTTCGAACGCGCCAGTTGATGCTCCTGAAGGTGATATAGCTGTAGCAGATATGTTGTTATCTAAAAAAACTTCTGCCTCTACGGTAGGGTTTCCCCTACTATCAAAGACTTGTCGGCCTTTTACGTTTATGATTTTTGCCATTTTTATTTTATTAACTTGTCGATATCAGTTAATTTTTTTAATAAATTTTTTATTTCTCTTAATGGTACCATGTTTGGACCATCTGATGGAGCGTTATCAGGGTCTTCATGTGTTTCTATAAAAATAGCACCAACACCCACAGCTACAGCAGCACGGGCTAGGTAAGGTACAAATTCTCTTTGACCTCCACTTTTTTCTCCCATTCCTCCTGGCTGTTGCACTGAATGAGTTGCATCAAAAACTATAGGAAAGCCAAATTTAGACATTATAGGCAAAGCTCTCATATCAGAAACTAAAGTGTTGTAACCAAAACTTGCTCCTCTTTCAGTAATCATAATTTTTTTATTCCCTGAGTCTTCAATCTTTTTAATTACGTTATTCATATCCCAAGGTGCCAAAAATTGTCCTTTTTTAACATTGATAATTTTTCCTGTTTTAGCAGCAGCTACTAACAAATCCGTTTGTCTACATAAGAATGCAGGAATTTGTAATACATCCACATGTTCAGCAACTTTAAAACATTGTTCTGCAGTATGTATATCTGTCAATACAGGTATTTTAAGTTCTTTTCTAATCTTATCAAATATAGCGAGTGATTTATCTAATCCTAGCCCCCTTTTACCTTTTAAACTTGTTCTGTTAGCTTTATCAAATGAAGTTTTATAAATAAAATTAATTCCTAACTCATTTGTAATCTTTTTTAGTTCCGTTGAAATTTTGATCGCATGTTTTTCATTTTCAAGCTGACAAGGTCCTGCTATCAATGTGAAGGGTTTATTGTTTGCAATCTCAAAATTCGCACATTTTATTTTATGATTTATCATTTTTTCAAATTTATTTTTGCAGCTTTTATAAAAGAAGAGAATAAAGGATGCGGTGATAAAGGTCTAGATTTAAATTCAGGATGAAACTGAACACCAAAAAACCAAGGATGATCTTTTAATTCTATAATTTCTGGCAACTTATTGTCAGGAGATAAACCTGAAAAAATCATGCCCTTTTTTTCAAAATCTTCTTTATAATTAATATTGACTTCGTATCTATGGCGATGTCTCTCTTCTATTTTCAAAGTATTATATATTATACTTATTTTAGAGTCTTTTTTCAGTTTTGCTTCATAACTGCCCAATCGCATTGTTCCGCCTAAATCTTTATCAGTGCCTCTCATTACTTTTCCATCTTTCATCCATTCACTCATTAAACCAACAACTGAAGCTTTTGAAGGGCCAAACTCACTTGAAGTAGCATTTTTTATATTTAATTTATTCCTAGCAAATTCTATTATTGCCATTTGCATACCAAAACAAATTCCTAAGAAAGGAATTTTATTTTTTCTTGAATAATTTCATTATTAGAAAAAATTCGATTAATAACTTTTTTATTTTTCTTAATTGCTTTTTTTATTCTTTCGTTTGAAATTATATCTATTCCTATACCGTAAATATTCATATTATTTAATTAGAGTTTTGAATTTTTTTATCGTTTTTTTTAAACCAAGAAAAATAGATTCTCCTACTAAAAAGTGACCAATATTAAATTCTTGAATATATTTAATTTTTGAGAGAATTTTACTTGATAAAAAATTTAGACCATGTCCTGCATGAACTTCGAGTCCTATTTCATTGGCATATTTAGAGCATTTATTTATTTTTTGAAACTCAGCTTTATAATTTTTTTTTGAGTTTATTAAGTTGCAAATCTTACCAGTATGTATTTCTATACAATCTGACTCGAAGAAGAACTTTGCTAATTTTATATCTTTTATTTTAGGTTCTATAAAAAGACTAACACGAGAACCATTATTTTTTAATTTTTTAATTAATTTTTTTAAGAAGGTTTTGTTGTAGTTTAAATTTAACCCACCTTCTGTTGTGACTTCTTTTCTTTTTTCAGGTACAATACAAATATAAGTTGGTTTATATTTCAAAGCTATTTTTAACATTTCATTTGTTGCTGCTATTTCTAGATTTAAAGGAATCTTTAATTTAGATTTTATAATCTTTAGATCTGCGTCATTAATATGTCTTCTGTCCTCTCTAAGATGTATAGTTACAGAATGTGCGCCGTAATTTTGTGCAAATAAGGCTGCTCTAACAGGACTGGGATAGTTTTCTCCTCTTGCATTTCTTACTGTAGCAACATGGTCAATGTTAACACCTAATCTTATTTTTGTCATTACAGATTTCTACTACCCGGTTTTATAGCTTTTATTTCCAATAACTCTTTGGGTAAATTATCTTTTGAGTACGTTGGAATATTTAATTTAATTTGAGACACAATATTTTCTTTTATTATTGAATTAGTATTTGTTCTATCAATAATACATGCAAATCCAACTAACTGACCACCTAGTTTAGTTATAATTTCAGAGCATTCCATACTCGATTTTCCTGTAGTAATTACATCCTCAACTATCAATACTTTTGAATTTTTTGGTATGTTAAAATTTCTTCTTAAAACAAATTTTCCATCAATTCTCTCCGTGAAGATTGTTTCTTTTTCTAAAAGTTTAGCAATTTCGTAACCTATTATTATTCCTCCCATAGCCGGAGACAAAATAATATCAATTTCTTTAAATTTATTAATAATCTTTTCTGATAAAGATTTACAAATTGCATTTGATTGAGTTGGTTTGCTCAGAAGTTGTGCACATTGTACATATTGTGAGCTATGAAGACCTGATGAAAGAATAAAGTGCCCCTCTATTAAGGCATTAGTTTCTTTTAAAATTTTCAATGATTCTTCGTATGAAAGCATTTTTTTTTGTTTTATGTCTAACAATTTTTAATCTATAATTTTTTTGTTTTATTTGACTTATCAAGTTTGTAAAGTTTTTCAAATTTTTAATTTGAATATCGAAAGAAAACTGTAAATATTCTTTATCTTTTTTAAGCAGCTCAACATTTAATATATTGCTTTCATTAAATCCAATCAATGTGCTTATTTCACCTAATACACCTGGTTTATGAGGTAAATCTATTACTAAAGTACATGTATAACTTTTTGGACTATCCTTATCAATTTTACTCCTATCTTGCCAGTATCTTCTAATTGCTGCTCTTGCTTTACCGGTTTTTGAGGAAGACAACCAATGCAAAGATGGTGAGACTTTAGTTGATGTTAAAATTTTGACCATATCTCCATTTCTTAACTCTGTTTGAACGGGCATTTCTTTTCCATTAACTTCACAGCCTATAGCGGTATCTCCTATTTTTGTGTGGACAGCATAAGCAAAATCTATCGGGGTACCGTTCTTAGGTAATTTAATTACAGATCCTTTTGGAGTAAAACAAAATACATTTTCTTGGAACATTTGAAGTTTTGTAAATTCAAAATAATGCTCAGGACTATTTCCTGTTTCTATAATTTCAACTAAATCTCTAAGCCAATCATATTCTTTCCAAGATAACTCAGAAAATTTTTCTGAAGATTTATATTTCCAATGAGATGCTATTCCTCGTTCTGCAAATTCATGCATATCATGTGTTCTAATTTGAATTTCAATTCTTTGTTTATTAGGACCAATGACTGCTGTATGTATAGATTTATATTTATTAATTTTTGGGGTTGAAATATAGTCTTTAAATTTACCAGGTATTGCTGAGTATTTTGAATGGAAAATTCCTAAAGTTTTATAACAATCCTCAACTGAGTTAAGTAAAATTCTAAAACCTACAATGTCAGTTAACTGTACTAAGGAAATTTTTTTGTTTTGCATTTTTCTCCATATAGAGAAAGGAGTCTTTTCTCTACCAGCAATTTTGGCCGATACTCCATTTTGATTAAGGATATTTATTAATTCTACTGAAATTGTTTTAAAATTATCATCTCTGTTATTTTTTATAAATTTTAATCTTTCCTGAATAAGATCTCTGGCTTCTTTATTTAGGATTTCAAATGATAAATCTTCTAATTCATCTCTTATTCTATTCATTCCCATTCTATCGGATAAAGGAGCATAAATTTCCATTGTCTCTTTTGCTATCCTTTTTTGTTTTTCCTTGGAGTCGAATGCTTTAATTGTTCTCATATTATGTAATCTGTCTGCTATTTTTACTAGTAAAACTCTTATGTCTTTTGAAGTTGCTAAAATAAGCTTTCTAAAATTTTCTGCTCTAGAACTTTCAAGAGCTTTATCTTCCAATGCAGAAATTTTGGTAACACCATCAACTAAATCTGCTACTTCTTTTCCAAACTCTTTTAAAACAATATCATATGTAGCCTTTGTGTCTTCTATAGTGTCATGAAGAAGTCCTGTTACAATAGTAGCGCTATCAAGTCTTAAATCGGATAAAATATTTGCTACTGCCAACGGATGGATTACGTATGGATCACCTGATTTTCTTTTTTGGTTCTTATGGGCGTCTAAAGCAAACTTATAGGCTTTATTTAAAGTCTCAGGATTCAAAAATCTATTATAAGATTTAATTTTATTTATTAACTCATTGTTATTGATCATGCCTATAATATATCACTTTTACCTAATCTTGTAATCTCCTTATGAGTATTTTTGTCTAAATCTAGAAAAAAACTATTGATTTTTTTATTAAATATTGGATGAAGCCAACCTGGTTCAATTTCTCTCAATGGATAAATAACAAAGTTTCTTAAATGTAATTTGGGATGTGGAATTTTCAAATCATTTTCATTGATTATTTTCCCTTTATAATCAATAATATCTATATCACATACTCTTGGCTCATTTGCTTTTGACCGATTTCTACCCATTTTTTTTTCAATCTTCTGAATTTCTTTTAGTAAAATATTTGGTCTAAGATTGGTTTCTATTTTCAAACATAAGTTTATGAATTTGGGTTTTGTTTTATCAGGATAAGAAGGAGTTTCATAAAAATCAGAGATATCAATTAATTTAATTTTTAATTCCTTCAAAAATTTTACAGATTTTTTTATATTAGCCCTTCTACCTCCATAATATGATGGTAAATTTGAACCTATATTCAGATATATCATTTGTTTCTTTTACTAAAAATTCTTGCCTTTTCTCTTTGCCAGTCTCTTTTTTTCTTTACTAACCTTTTGTCATATAATTTTTTTCCTTTTCCAACTGCTATTTGTACTTTAGCTTTACCTTTATTAAAATACATTTTGGTGGGAATAATAGTCATACCTTCCTGATTAATTCTTCCCATTAAAGTATTAATCTGTTTTTTTGATAATAATAGTTTTCTTTCCCTTCTTGGATCATGATTATTATAAGAGGATTGCTTATAAAGAGGTATGTGAGAATTGATTAAAAATATTTCTCCTTTAATATCTATTGCATATGAATCTGCAATATTACCTTTGCCTGATCTTAAAGATTTTATTTCTGAGCCTTTTAAAACTATTCCAGCCTCTAGAAGTTCAGTAAAATAATAATTGAAACTAGCTTTACGGTTTAGACAAATAATTTTTTGAGAATTATTTGTTGATTTCATTAAAGTAACTTTGCAAACTTAAGAGCATTTTCTACTTCTTTTTTTGTAGACTCTTTTATCTGTACTAAAGGTAATCTTAGTTCTGAAGGAGCTAATTTTAAAAGAGATGCAGCATATTTAACTGGAGATGGATTACTCTCTATAAACAAAGCTTTATGCAATGGAGATAACATTTTATTTATACTTAAAGCTTTATCATTCTCATTATCCAAAGAGGCTTTTTGTAATTCTGCACATAATTTAGCGGCAACATTTGCTGTAACACTTATACATCCTACACCACCTCTTTTATTAAATTCTATAGCGTTATCATCTTCTCCAGTTAATTGTAAAAAGTCTTTACCCATTTTTTTTAATTGCTCTGTAACTCTATCTAAATCACCGGTAGCATCTTTTACACCTTTAATATTTTTAAGTTCATTAAGTCTAGCCATTGTATCTACGGACATATCAATTACAGACCTAGAAGGAATGTTATAAATAATAATTGGAATACCAACTTTATCATTTATAGATTTATAATGCTGAAACAAACCTTCTTGAGTAGGTTTGTTGTAATAAGGTGTAACTATTAAGAGTCCGTCAGCTCCAGCGGACTCAGCATGCTTTGATAGATCGATCGCCTCTGAAGTTGAATTTGAGCCTGTTCCAGCGATAACAGGTATTTTACCTTTGCACTCCTTAACAGCTATCTCAATAACTTTTTTATGCTCATTATGAGATAAAGTAGGTGACTCTCCTGTGGTACCCGCTGGTACTACACCATTAGTGCCATTTTTGATATGATAGTGTATAATTTCAGTATAATTAGACTCATCTAGCTTATCATTTTTAAATGGTGTTATTAATGCTACAATTGAACCTTTAAACATAAATCAATATAAGATTATTTATAATCTAAATTTATGCTTATTCGAATAATTAGTCTAGCTATTTTATTAGCTGTTTTAAATATAAATGATGTCAGCTTAGCTGATAATAATTTCATATTACCAAAAGACAAACCTTCAGTTTTTAAAAAAATAGAAAAAAAATCAACTAGCAGTGATTTATTGCCTCAAACTAAACCAATAATTCAAAATAAAGAGGTTTCAAAAAAAATTGAAGAAAGTAATAAAATTGAGACTAAAATAAAGAAAGAAAAAGAACAAGAAATAGCTAAACCTAAAAAAACCAGGATTACGAATTTTATCGTTCCTAAAAAGAAGCCTAAAACTGTAAAAAAAATTACATCTTCAGCAAAAAAATCAAAATATTTAAGTCAAAAAGACTTTGAAAGAGCAAAAATTGCATTTGGTCAAATTAAGTCAGGTAAAATGATAACGGGTTATAAAACATCGCAAAATATTAAAGATAAAGATTTCAAAAAATTTGTTCAATGGCTTTATCTAATGAAATCATCAAATAACGCATCCTTTGCTACTTATGAAACTTTTATTAGACAAAACATGGATTATCCAAGAATTGGAAGATTAAATTATTTAGCAGAACAAAAAATTTATTTAAAAAATTCTTCTCCTAAAAATATTTTAAACTGGTTTGCAGACTATCCGCCAGTAAGTGGAACAGGAAAATTAAAAATGGGAGAAGCATTGTTTGATATTAAAGAGGTTCAAAAATCTACCAATTTAATTAAAAGTGGTTGGATTACTGCTGATTTAAATAAAAGCCAATTGAGGTTTTATAGAAAAAAATTTAAATCGATATTAGATGGTGAAGATCACATAAAAAGAGCAGATTATTTAGCTTGGAATAAAAAATATTGGGATTTAAAAAGAATGTTAGTCTACTTACCTAGTGATTTTAAGGCTTTATACAACGCTAGACAAATATTGATGAGTAATTCCTACGGAGTAGATAATGCAATTTCAAAAGTGCCTGATAGATTTAGAAAAGATATTGGTCTTGAGTATGATAGATTAAAATGGAGAAACAGAAGAGGAAGGTTAGAGTCATCCTTACAAATTTTATATGATAACTCAAATAAATCGGAAGAAGAATTAGTTAGAGCTGATCTATGGTGGAAACAGAGAGAAAGTATTGTCAGAGGTCTAATATATAAAAAAAGATATAAAACGGCATATAAGGTGGCAAGTGAACATTCACTTTCTTCCGGACCAGAATTTGCAGAAGCTGAGTGGTTATCAGGTTGGATAGCCCATTCATTTTTAAAATCACAAGAATATGCAATCAATCATTTTTTAAATTTTTATGACAATGTTAGTTACCCTATTAGTTTAGCAAGAGGAGCTTATTGGCTCGGCTAATCTTATAAAGCTACTGGAAATAATAAAAAATCTGAAGAGTACTTTAAACAAGGTTCCAAATTTTTAACAACCTATTATGGACAACTTAGTTTTAAAGAACTCAATTATGGTGGTGAATTTACATTAAATGAAGAATCAAATTACACCAAAGATTATGAAAAAGAATTTTTAAAAAATAAACTTGTTAGAACAGTAAGAATTTTAAAAGAACTTGACCATACAAAATATTCAAAAGATGTACTCAAACATCTTGCTTCCCTAAATATTGATGAAGGCAGTGAGGTATTAGCTGCAAAATTAGCAACCGAAGTAGAAAGGTATGATTTTGCTATTCAAATTTCAAAAAAAGCATCTTATGAAAAAAGATTTTATTTAAAATATAATTATCCTATTATTTCAACACCAAGAGAAATTAACAATAAATCTATGCCACCAAGTGAGATGATACATGCAATTATAAGACAAGAGAGTGAATTTGATAGCAAAGCAAATAGTTATGCCGGAGCAAGAGGTATGATGCAATTAATGAAATATACAGCTAAAGTTGTGGCTAAACAGGCTAAACTTCCTTATAGTATTAGTGGTTTAACTAATGATCCTATTTATAATATAAAGTTAGGATCTTATTACTTTAATTCTTTATTAAGTGATTATAATGGTGTTTATCCTTTTGCTATAGCTGCTTATAATGCTGGACCAAATAGAGTGAAAACTTGGAGAAGAATTAATGGTGACCCGACTAAAAACCAATTAAGTTATATAGATTGGATAGAGCTAATTAGATTCAAAGAAACGAGAAATTACGTTCAAAGAGTGTTAGAAAATATGAATGTATATAAATATATGATTAGCAAAGAACCAGTAATAATAGAGGACTTTTTTAAATAATTGGCGGAAGAGGAGAGATTCGAACTCTCGGTACGATGTTACTCGTACGGTTAGTTAGCAACCAACTGGTTTCAACCGCTCACCCACTCTTCCATATTTGCCAGTGTTATTTAGTACTAATTATTAAATTATTACCATATAAATCAATCAAAAAAATGGTCAAATGAAGAAAAAATTATTCGAAGGATCTTTATATACAATCGGAGCCTCTTTATGGTGGGGTATAATTGGAGTTATCTATTTTAAATTTGTATCTTTTGCATCTCCAATTGAACTAACAATTCACCGCACATTGTGGACCGCCCTGCTTTTGGTCGTTACAACTACTTACTTTAAAAAATGGCCAGAATTTATTAATATTTGGAAATCTTATAAAACGATATTTCTACTATTTTTAACTGGTCTTTTGGTGTCAATTAACTGGTTTACTTGGCTTTACTCAATTTCAGTCAATAACATGCTAGATGCTTCGCTTGGTTATTATATTTTTCCAATATTTAGTGTTTTTTTAGGTAAAATTTTTTTAAAAGAAAAAGTTAATAGAAATAAAATAATAGCCATTATTCTCGTATTTGTATCAATTATTTATTTGCTTATTGGGTTTAAAAATATTCCTTGGATTGGATTAACTGTAGCAATTACTTTTAGTTTATATACTTTGATTAGAAAAAAAATAAATATCTCATCTGATTTAGGACTATTTATAGAAACTTTGCTAATATCTCCTATAGCGCTTATTTTATTTTGTTCATTAGTATTTAATGGTACCAATATTTTTGGCTTTAACAATCTAGAACTATCTATTTATTTATTTTTTGCAGGCTTCATGACACTAGTTCCTCTTTTTATGTATATAAAAGGTTTTGAATTAATAGGTATTGGTCCTGCTAGTATGATATTTTTTTTAACGCCAACAGCTCAGTTTTTTTTGAGTATTTTTTATTTGGATCAAACTTTAAATACTGAAAAACTGATTAGTTTTATATTTATATGGATTGCTGTTTTGATTTATTTAAATGAATTACGAAAAGAGTAAATTAATATCATTACGAAAGGCACAACTAAAGAAATTACAAAAGAAACAAAAAGTAAGTTTGTTTTAATAAAATTTGAAAAATTATCCTCAGATATTAAGTTTCCAACCAAGATACTAGTTTGAAAATTTTGACTAGGAAAAAATAATAAACCAAAAAAAAGTCCACAAATTATAGAGAAAGTCGCTAATGTGGAATTGATTTTTTTATTAAAGAAACCATAAAATATTGTTATAACCGCTGCACAACAAAGCAAGTCAGCTAATAAAAATAAATAAAGAATGCTATAGCCTTTAGACGCTAGAATAAAAACAAATATACTTAATAATAAAATTATTAAATTAGTTTTATCTTTAATATCTTTTCCACTTAGTTTTTTGTTAATTTGATCACCATTTACAATTATTAAACTTGAGATCGCATTTATTAATGTATCTATAGTACTTAAGGTTAAAGACATCGCTAATACTAAAATTGCGATTACTATTAATGAACTTTTATCTTTGAGTATTAAATCGAAAAAAGCTAGATCAGGAATTACTTTTGAATTTAAAGAATAAGATATAAGACCTGAATAGCCCATCCAAAATACTATTAAAAAAATAATTGCAGATGAATAGATTAAACTGGTTTTTAATATAGAATTATTTTTAGCTGAGAAAACTCTTTGCCAGTTTCCTTGATGGAATAAATTTGTTGCAGCAACTGCTATAAAAAAAGTTAATCCTGCTGTATAGTTTGGTAAATAATTTTTATCAATTAAGTTAGGTGAGTTTTTTTTAATTATTTCATGACTTGGTAAATCTAAATTTTTCAATATCAATAAAAAAGACATTAAAATTATTACTACGATAAAACTAAATTGATATTTATCGGTAATAATTGAAAGTTTAAAACCCCCTCTCAATATATAGAGTAAGCAAATTATCAAAGTTCCGCCTGCTGTTAACCATAGAGGTACTTGAGATATAAAATTTAACAAAGAAGCTATTGCTGTGACTTCAGCTATTAAAAATATTGTTAAGTAAAATAATATTAAAATTAGACTTATCTTTAAAATCCCGATGCCAAATCTTTTTTTTATA
The DNA here is from genome assembly GCA_902604065.1 of uncultured Pelagibacteraceae bacterium. Classification (GTDB taxonomy): domain Bacteria; phylum Pseudomonadota; class Alphaproteobacteria; order Pelagibacterales; family Pelagibacteraceae; genus Pelagilacustribacter. Next base: position 41,931 of record CACKXF010000001.1, read on the forward strand.
AATTCGGTTAATGTCAGACCCTTTGGAAACTCTTTTCTTATTTTAGGTCCAAAATTATATAAAAAGAACATTGGAGCTGCCGTGCCTAAAGAATATCCAATAACAGCACCTATTCCTCCCCAAGTTGCTGCAGAAGCTGGGCCAAAAAGGATCCAAGCACCAAGTGCTGATGCTGTTAAACTTGCTGTTAATGAAAATGTATCTTCATCCCTATCTCCAACAATGTAGTTTTTGTTATTAGATATTTTTTTTGAGTTTAAATAACCTAATCCAATAAAAAATAAGCCTATTAAAATAGTAACTGATAATGTTGTTTGTGAAGATAAGTATGTTTTTTCCATATTTCCCTTACTGAATTACCGGTCAGGTTCTTCGGGTATAATCTCAGTCTTTTAGACACCCCGTTTTTTCTTTATACTCTTATTTTAGGTAATAAGTCAAATGAAGCTGTATCTATCTTTGAAGAGTGTTCCCTTCTCATTTTCCAACCTTTGCTTAAGCCAGCTTGAGCTATGCTTATCGCGTATCTTCCATACTTTGTATTTGTATAATCTATAGCTTTCATTAATTTTTTAGATTTGTTCTCTAAAAGTGGAGTTAAAAGATTTTGATCGTTTTGATTAGCATCCTTCAAGCCTGACAAGATTATACCTGCCTTTTGGTATGAATATCCATATTTATATATATCAGTTAAGGCTTTAATAGCATTTTTTATTAATTCTATACTATTACTAGATGGAATTGCTAAGTCTATTGTTTTTGAATTAGAATAATATTTTTTATTCTTATCAAATGGACTGGTCCTAATAAATACGGTTATTGTTTTTGCAATTTGATCATCTGCTCTAATTTTTTCCGCTGCATTCAAACAATGTGTAATAACTGATTCTTCCAACTCATTTATATCTTTTACTTTTCTACCAAAAGATCTTGAAACACAACAATTCTTTCTTTTTTCCTGATCTATCTGTAAATCAATACACGGTATCCCTCTTAATTCCATTGCTGTTTTTGCACCTAAAACATTTGTTCCTTTTTTTACCCATGTATTTGAAACATTTTTTAAATCATAAGCATTACTGATATTATTTTTATGATAAAATTTAGATAATTGTTTTCCTACACCCCAGACATCTTCGATAGGAAATTTTTTTAATTTTTCATCAATATTTTCATTTAGATATATTACTCCTGCTTTTTCTTTTTTTGCTATATGATTTGCAACTTTGCTTAAAGTTTTTGTACAAGCTATACCTACGCTTGTCGGTATGCCTGTCCATTTAAGCACTCTTGATCTTATCTCACTCCCGTAATCTTCCACACCTTTTTCATCCATAAAAGATAAGTCAATAAAAGCTTCATCAATTGAATAAATTTCGACTTTTGGTGAAAAAGTTTTTAAAACTTTCATTACTCTTCTCGATATATCTCCGTACAACGCATAATTGGATGAATATACTTCTACTTTATTTCTTTTAACTAATTCCTTAACTTTGAAGTAAGGTTCTCCCATTTTAATACCAATTTCTTTTGCTTCTTTTGACCTAGATATTACACAACCGTCGTTATTAGATAAAACAACTACGGCTTTTTTTTGTATTTTTGGATTAAAAAGTCTTTCGCATGAAACATAAAAAGAATTACAGTCTACTAAAGCTATTCTACTTTTTTTAGTTATGTACTTTATGGATGACATAAGTTACTACCCCCCAAATAATTATTTCTTGATCTTTTGCTAAAGGAATTCTGTCTGATGTTTTTTTTGATCCAGACGTTAAAAATGTTTCACCCTTTTCTTTTAAAATTGTTTTTACGACTAATTCATCGTTAACATTGGCTATGACAGTTGAGAGATTTTTGGGATTGATGCTTCTGTCCACTATTAATAAATCACCATCATAGATTCCTACACTATTCATTGATTTTCCCTGAACCCTAATTATAAAAGTTGCTGGTGAATTTTTTATTAGATAATTATTTAAATCTACATCGTCTTCAATGTAATCTGTTGCAGGAGAAGGAAAACCAGCTCCTACTTTATGTATATAATAAGGTATTTTAAGCTCCATAAATGTTCCTATTTTGTTCTTTTATAGAAAATAATATAGCTTTAGTCAACTGTTATATGGGGCAATATGCGTTTGGAATTAAAATAAGTTAAAAGTTAAAAACTTAGATGAAAAAAATTTTAATATTTCTAGCATTATTATTAACAACTTCTATTGCGCAAGCTGATTCAAAGCTACAAACAATCAAAAAAAATGGCGAACTAAGAGTTGGTACGACTGGAGATTGGGATCCAATGTCAATGAAAGATCCAGCTACAAATAAATATAAAGGATTTGATATTGATGTGATGAGAGAACTAGCTAAAGATATGGGTGTAAAAGTAAAGTTTGTTCCAGCAGAGTGGAAAACAATAGTTGCTGGAATTACAGCTGACAGATACGATATTTCAACAAGTGTAACCAAAACGCCTAAAAGAGCTGAAGTAGCAGGTTTCACAGAAACGTATTTTAAATATGGAACAGTTCCATTAGTACTTAAAAAAAATTTAAAAAAATTTCCTACTTGGGACTCATTAAACTCAAAAAAAGTTAAAATAGCTACAACTTTAGGAACATCTCAGGAAGAAAAAGCAAAAGAATTTTTTCCAAAATCTAAACTTAGATCAATAGAGGCTCCAGCACGAGACTATCAAGAGGTTTTAGCTGGTAGAGCAGACGGAAATATTACCAGCTCACTGGAAGCAAATAAATTAATCATCAAATATCCTCAATTAGCCATAGTGCCAGATGGCGGAAAGAACCCAGCATTTTTAGCAATGATGGTGCCAAAAGGAGACAAGGCTTGGAATGATTACGTGAGTAGTTGGATTAAAAGAAAACAAACTTCTGGGTTTTTCATGACTTTAGAAGCTAAATACAATCTTAAAAGCTTATAATTTTAGTTTTAATAACTTCCATTAATTAATATAGTCAATCTGTGAAGATTACTAAATATTTTTTATTATTGTTTGTTCTTCAAGGGTGTAGCTCAAACTATGAATGGGGTTGGTATATATTAAGTCCAGATAATGTTGAGGGACTTACCAATCTAAAATTTCTTATAAGTGGAATAACTACTACAATTTATATTTCAGTAATTTCGATTATTTTAGCTATGATAATAGGATTAATTATTGCTTTGCCCTCATTGTCAAAAAATAAATTTTTAACATATTTGAATATTACATACGTAGAAATAGTACGAGCTATTCCCTTATTGGTTTTAATATTATGGATTTACTACGGCTTACCAATAATGTTAGGTGTAAGCTTCTCCCCTTTTGTCTCTGGTATTATCGCTTTAACAATAAGTGAAAGTGCTTTTCAAGCTGAAATTTTTAGAGCTGGTATTAATTCTATAAGCAAAGGTCAGCATGAGGTTTCGGAGTCGCTTGGAATGAGTTTTTGGAAAAAAATGAGATTAGTAATTTTACCACAAGCTATAAAAGTAGTATTACCAGCTATGGGTAACCAATTTGTATATGTTTTAAAGATGTCTTCACTTGTATCAATTATTGGAATAGCTGATTTAACAAGAAAAGCAAATGAACTTGTTACTACTACTTATAGGCCACTAGAAATTTATACTTTTTTAATTTTAGAATATTTGGTTTTGATTTTAATAGTCTCTTATTTTGTAAGGAAATTGGAAAACAAATTAGAATATAAGTAATTTTTTAAAAGATATTTTAAAGACCCGCATTAAAAAAAACGGTACAAAAGTTAAAACAATTAGTCCCATCATCCAATTTGTTATCATTATAGTGTAAAAAATATCTTGATAACCTCCATTCTTCATATTGATTACATACCATAAAGACAAAAACGGTATTAAGGTTAGTCTAAGTATAGTCATATAAAGACTATATATTGGTCTTTTAAGCGCTTGAAACAAAGCAGAAGTTATAAAAAATACTGGATAAACTGGGCCGATAAAAGCAGCAACTTGTAGATAAAGCGCTCCATTTTGAATTACTTGAGGATCATTAGTAAATAAAGATATTATTAGCTCCGATGTTAAGTAAATAATAATACCTGCTAAAACCATAAAGCCTGAACCAAACATTAAAGCTTTTCCGTACACTTCCTTAACTCTAAAGTGCATTTTGGCACCAAAATTTTGCCCAGCTATAGCGAGCACAGCAGTATTTAATCCTATAACTGGCAACAATAATACTTGTTCTATTCTGACCGCTGTACCATAACCTGCCGTTGCCAACTCACCAAATTGACCAACGAAATAGAAAATATTAAATACTCCAAACATTATCATTAACATAGTAAACATTATTGGAACTGACTGTTTAAAAAGTATGCTAATGTAATCAAGCTTTGGTTTAAAACATTCTATATATAAGTACTTTTTTAATTTACAACAGTAAACTTTATTAGCTAAATATATTAAACCTACACACTGAGCTACTAATGTGGCTATAGCTAAACCAGCAATTCCAAATGCTGGTATAAACCCATAACCAAAAATAAATAAAGGATTAAGAAATATATTTAAGAAGAAAGTAAATATTAAAACATTTCTATAACTTTTTGTATCACCTTGTGCATTCAAAGTTCCATTTAAAGATAATTGAATTAATACAATTATGGCACCAAAAAATATTATATCTAAGTATTCACGTGTTAAAATTATACTTTGTTCGGTAGAACCCATAATTCTTAAAAGCTCATCTGAAAAATTTAAACCAAACAAAGTTACAAAGATTGAGATAACAATTGCCAGTACTATAGACTGGGCAACGTACATAGATGCTTTTCTGTCTTCTTTAGCACCTATAGAGTTACTTATTAAAGCTGTTGTACCAGCACCAATACCAACGGCCACAGCTATTGCTATAAAATAAATTGGCCAAGATTTTGCTATTGCTGCTAGTGCTTCTGGAGAAATTTTTCCTGCGAAATAAGTATCAACTAGATTATAAAAAGTTTGAAAAAGTGATCCAGTGCTTGCAGGTATGGTTACTTTTCTTAAAAGTTGCCAAATTGAACCTCTTGTTAAATCCATATTTAATATTCCTTTTGAAACTTATGCTTCTTTCCCGCTTTTTTAGCAAGATTAATTTGATTTTGCCTCATTCGAAATCTTGATTTTTGCAAACTTGATAGTGTGTCATAACACCTTTCACAAGAAACACCCTCTTCATATTTTTTTGATCTCTTATCTTTTGTTGATATAGGTTTCCGACACCCTCCGCAAATTGAATAAGTTCCCTGTTTTAATTTATGCTTTAAAGAAACTCTATTATCGAAAACAAAACATTCTCCTTTCCACAAGCTATCTTTTTTTTTAGTTTTATTGAGATAATTAATTATTCCACCTTTTAATTGAAATACGTTTTTAAAACCTTTTTTTTTTAAAAATATTGATGCCTTTTCACATCTAATACCTCCAGTGCAGAACATTGCAACAGGTTTGGTTTTTTCAATTTTACTTAAAAATTTTGGAAAATCACGAAAATTTTGTATATTTGGATTCATTGCTTTCTTAAAAGTACCAACATTATATTCGAAGGGTTTTCTTACATCAATCACAAGAGTTTTTTTTTTTGTAATCAGTTTGTTCCAAGATTTTCCAGACAAATACCTATTATGTCTTTTGCTTTCACCATTAATTTTTAACCCAAGTGGCACTACTTCTTTTTTTATTTTTACTTTTGCTTTGTGAAATGGTTGAAAACGACTAGTAGAAATATTATTGCTATCAAAGTCTGTGAATTTAAAACTTTTTTTTAGTAATTTTAAAATTTTAGAAATATCTTTACTATTACCTGCAAGAGCTCCATTAATACCTTCTGATGATATTATTATTGATCCTCTAATACTAGTGTTTGATATTTCGTTTTCAAGATAAGTTTTATATTTTTTTAAGGAATTAATCTTTTTAAACTTGTAAAATCCAGATATAGTAAACATTAATTTTTAATACAAATAGTTAATCCATCACCAACAGGAATTATGTTTTTTGTAACTCTTTTATCTTGTTTAACATGGTTATTAAAATCCCTAATAATATTTGTAAATTTATCGTTGTTTGCATTGTCCGCAACTTCGCCATGCCATAATACGTTATCAATAATTATCAGGCCTTTTTTATCTATTAAATCTATACTAGTTTCGTAATAATTTAGGTAATTTTCTTTATCAGCATCAATAAAAATTAAATCGAAAGATTTTTTTGTGTCTTTTAATTCTTTTAAACTTTCTACAGCTGGTTTAATAATTTGTTTAATTCTTTTTTCATTGGCTTTAGCATAAAAGGATTTAGCCTTACTACTAAATTCATAATTTTTATCTAAACTAATTAAAATTCCATCAAGAGGAAGTGCCATCGCCATGGATAAAGCGCTAAAACCAGTGAAACTACCAATCTCTAAAATTTTTTTAACGTTTGAAACTTTTATTAATGTTTGTAGAAAATGCGCTTGCGATATAGATATTTGTAATCTTTGTTGATCTCCTAAACTTTTATTATGCTGAATAATTTCATTCTGAACATCTGATAGATTTTCTGAATGATTAATAATATATTGTTCAAGATTGTCAGTTAAATCTAATTTTTTAGGCATAATTAGCCTTTTAAAAGTTTTTTTAAAATTTCGTTTGTTAATTGCGGGTTGGCTTTCCCGCCTGATTGTTTCATAACCTGTCCAACAAAAAAACCAAATAATTTTTCTTTACCAGACTTATATTGATCAACTTTATCTTTATTCTTGGTTAATATTTCATTGATTATTTTTTCTAACTCTTTGGGATCACTTTGTTGTTTCATCCCTTTTGATTCTATTATTTTTTTTGGATTTTCTCCGCTCTCAACCATTATTTCAAAAACTTCTTTTGCTATTCTGCCAGAAATTTCTCCAGATTTTATTGATCGAACTAGTTCAGCAAAGTTTTTAGCAGAGATAGGTGAGTTAGATATATTCAGTCCTTTATCATTTAACATTGCGAATAAGTCACCCATCATCCATGTGGCTGCAAGTTTTTTATCAGATAATTTTGCCACCTCCTCATAATAGTCTGAGATATCTTTTTCAGAAACCAGAACATTTGCTTCATATGAATTAAGTCCGTAATCGTTAATAAATCTCTCTTTTTTATTATCGGGTAACTCAGGTAAAGTTTTTTTTAATTCATCGATTAATTTTTGTTCAATTTTAAGAGGTAAAAGATCGGGGTCTGGAAAATATCTATAATCATGGGCGTCTTCTTTTGATCTCATTGATCTTGTTTCATTTTTCTTTGTATCGAAAAGTCTTGTCTCTTGGTCAATCTTTTTTCCGTCATCTAACATTTCAACTTGTCTATTTGATTCATATTCTATCGCCATTTGCATAAATTTAATTGAATTTACATTTTTTATCTCACATCTTGTTCCAAGCTTTTTATCTCCGATTTTTCTTACTGATACATTTACATCTGCTCTTAATGAACCCTCTTGCATATTACCATCGCAGGTTCCTAGATATCTCATTATGGTTCTGAGTTTTTTTATATATACATTAACTTCATCTGGAGATCGAAGATCTGGTTTACTTACTATTTCCATTAGCGCAATTCCAGAACGGTTTAAGTCTACATAAGTATTTGTGGGATCCATGTCGTGAATGCTTTTACCCGCATCTTGTTCTAAATGAAGTCTTTCAATACCAATTTCTTTTGAACCATATGGCATATCCAATAAAACCTTTCCTTCACCAACGATTGGATTTTTATATTGTGAAATTTGATAACCTTGTGGAAGATCTGCGTAAAAATAATTTTTTCTATCAAATACTGAATTATTATTAATCTTAGCATTTAGTCCTAAACCAGTCCTAATAGCTTGGTTTATGCACTCTTTATTTATAACTGGCAGCATTCCAGGAAAAGCAGAGTCTATAAGACTTACTTGGCTGTTAGGTTCAGCTCCAAATTTAGTTGCAGATCCAGAGAAAAGTTTTGAATTTGAAGATACTTGAGCATGAACTTCCAAACCAATTATTACCTCATACTTATTTTTCTTTCCTTCTATATAATAGTCAAATTTATCTTTGCTCATAACCACCAATTCTTTATTTCATTTTTAAAATTACAATTTTTTTCAAAAGCATAAGCCACATTCAATATATTTTGCTCATCTAAAGTCTTTCCAATTAACTGCAACCCTAGTGGATAGCCCTTTTTATCTAAGCCTGCCGGTACCGATATTGCAGGTAAACCAGCTAAATTCACTGGTACAGTAAATATATCATTGAGATACATAGAAATAGGGTCATTAGTCTTTTCACCAATTTTAAATGCAGAACTTGGTGTTGAAGGTGTCAAAATAGCATCTACCTTACCAAAATTTTCATCAAAATCTTTTTTAATAAGCTGTCTAACCTTTTGAGCTTTAAGATAATAGGCATCATAATATCCTGATGACAAAACGTAAGTACCAATTAAGATTCTTCTCTTTACCTCATCTCCAAATCCTTCGGATCTTGTATTCTCGTACATTTCAATTAAATCATTTCCTTTTGATGATCTATAACCATATTTTACTCCATCATATCTAGCTAAATTTGAAGAAGCTTCAGCTGGTGCAACTATATAATATGTTGGCAATGCATACTTTGTGTGAGGGAGCGAGATGTCAATTATGTCAGCGCCTAATTCTTTTAAAATATTTTTTCCCTTGTTCCATAATTCGTCAATTTCTTTTGGCATATTTTCAACTCTATATTCCTTAGGTATGCCAATTTTGAGACCTTTAATATCTGTTTTCAAATTTTTTGAATAATTTTCTTTTTTCTTTTCTATAGATGTGGAGTCTTTTTTATCAAAACCTGCCATAGCCTCTAACATGATCGAACAATCTTTAACAGATTTAGTCATTGGACCAGCTTGGTCAAGGGATGAGGCAAAGGCAACAATTCCCCAACGTGAACATAATCCATAAGTTGGTTTTAGTCCGACTGTTCCAGTGAAAGAGGCTGGCTGTCTTATTGAGCCGCCTGTATCGGTTCCAATTGTTGCAGGAGTTAAATTTGCTGCAAGTGCAGATGCAGAGCCCCCGGATGAGCCCCCAGGAACAGTATTCTCAGCTATTGGATTTATAACATTTCCAAAATAACTTGTTTCATTTGACGATCCCATTGCATATTCATCGCAATTCAATTTGCCAAGTAAGATAGCACCCTCTTTCCATAAATTTTCTGTAATGGTGGACTCATACTTTGGTATAAAATTTTTCAACATTTTACTACCAGCTGTAGTTTTAAATCCATCAGTACAAAAAAGATCTTTTACAGCCAACGGGATTCCTGGAAGTAAAGAGTTTATGTTCGGCTTTTTGTCGAATTCTTTTGCTTTCTGAATAGCATTTTCAAAACAGGTAGTTATATACGAGTTGAGTTTTTTGCTTTTATTTACTTTATCAATATAAAGATTAGTAAGCTCTTCGGATTTAATCTCCTTTTTTTTTATTAACTCTATAATTTCTGATAGGTCTTTTTTTATAATTTCTGACATTATTCAATAACCTTTGGAACAACGAAAAATTCTTCGTTATTTTTTGGTGAATTTTTAAGAATCTTTTCTCTTATTTTTCCATCATCTATTTTATCTTCTCTTGACCTGAGCGGTGTGTTTAAAATTGAAGATAATGGTTCTACTTTATCAGTATTTAACTCATTTAATTGCTCTATAAATTTGAATATAGATGTTAAATCTTTTGCTAATAAGTCAGATTTTTTTGAATCTATAGAAATTCTAGCTAACTTACTAATATGTTTAATTTTATCTTTATCTATGGACATCTGTGATTTATGTTATTTATATAGGAAATTAATATCATAAAATATAATAAATAAATGTTGGATATTGAGGAATTTAAGAAAAAACTAGACAAAAAATCAAGGCTTATAGGCATTGATCCTGGAAAAAAGCGAATAGGTATAGCTATTTCAGATGAAAATAAAATAGTCGCTACTCCATATACAACTATAATTAAAAAAGATTATTCTAGTTTTTTGGCTGAAATAAAGAAAATAGTCCACGAAAATACTGTTAAAGGTATTGTGGTTGGAAATCCCATAAATATGGATGGGTCATCTGGATCCTCATCTCAATCTGCAAAAGATTTAGCATTAAACTTATCAAAAGATGTTACACAAAATATCGTTTTGTGGGATGAAAGACTATCAAGCGAGGGGGCATTCAATTTATCTAGCAATTTAGATATAAATGTAAGTAAAAAAGTACAAAAATTAGACGAAAATGCGGCTCAATTCATATTACAAGGGGCTTTAGATTATTTAAATAAAAATAATACTTGATAAGATAGCACAAAAGGCCTATAGAGTTGATTTTAATGGCAGTAATAAAAAAGTCCTCAGCTATTAAAAACTCACCCAAACATCTTTTAGGTATTCAAAATTTATCAATATTAGAAGCTAAAAAAATTTTAAACGAGGCAAAAACTTTTATTAAATTGAATAGAAGCAATACCAAGAAGTTGAATACTTTAAGAGGAAAAACCCAAATCAATTTATTTTTTGAACCGTCAACTAGAACACAAAGTTCGTTTGACCTGGCTGGCAAAAGATTAGGTGCTGATGTTATGACTATGAATATGAGTAACTCCGCTTTAAAAAAAGGTGAAACTCTTATTGATACGGCTATGACATTAAATGCAATGCATCCGGATTTGATAGTTATTCGTCATCAAGACTCTGGTGCACCAAATCTACTTTCACAAAAAGTTAATTGTGCGGTAATAAATGCTGGGGATGGTAGAAGAGAACACCCTACTCAGGCCTTGCTTGATGCTTTAACAATAATAAGCCGCAAAGGTAATATTGAAGGACTTAAGATAGCAATCTGTGGTGACATACTCCATTCTAGAGTCGCTAGATCAAATATCTATTTAATGAATATGCTTGGAGCTGAAGTAAATGTGATTGCCCCTAAAACTCTAATGCCAAAATCAATTGAAAGATTAGGTGTTAAAGCTTTTACTAATATGAAAAAAGGCTTAGATGGATGTGACATTGTTATGATGTTGAGATTGCAAAATGAAAGAATGCAAGGATCATTTCTTCCTTCTAAAAGAGAATACTATGAGTACTTTGGTTTAACTCCAGAAAAATTAAAGTTTGCCAACAAAAATGCTTTGATCATGCATCCTGGTCCAATGAATAGAGGAGTAGAAATAGATACTAAATTAGCTGATGATATTAATGTAAGTCTGGTGAAAGAACAGGTTGAACTTGGAGTAGCTGTTAGAATGGCATGTTTAAAATTATATTGTAAATGAATGAAAAAATTATAATAAACGCTAGAATTGTTGATCCATCTCAAAAATTAGATGAAATGGGTTCAGTGATTATTGATAAAAATGGAAAAGTAAAAGCTATTGGGAAAAAAGTAACTAAAAAAGACTGTCCAAATGCTGAGGTAATTGATGTTAAAAAAAATCTAATAATACCTGGTATCGTTGATATGAAGGCATTTGTTGGTGAACCAGGATTTGAATACAAAGAAAATTTTAGAACTTTAAGTCAAGCAGCTCTTGCAGGTGGTGTAACTTCAATTGTTACGATGCCTAACACAAAACCTATTATAGATAATGTCTCCATGGTTGATTTTATAATGAGACGTGGAAGAGATAAATCAAAAATTAATCTCTTTCCATGTGCTTCACTCACAAAACAAATGGAAGGTAAGCTGATGACAGAATTTGGTTTATTGTCAGCAAAAGGAATTATTGGATTTAGTGATGTAAACAAAACAGTTCAAAATACCGAGACTATGGCAAGAATAATGGACTATGCATCAGATATTGGTGTTTTGATTATGCAGCATGCTGAAGATTACGAATTATCGAAAAATAGATGTATAAATGAAGGTGAAGTATCTAATAGACTTGGTTTGAGTGGAATATCACCAATAGCTGAAAAAATTATTATAGAAAGAGATCTCTCTTTATTAAGTGAATTCCCATGTAGGTACCATATAAATCAAATTTCATCTCGGAATTCTTTAGATGTTATTAAAAAAAATAAATCAAATGGTAAAAAATTTAGTGTTGGGGTTTCAATAAATAATATTTCCCTTAATGAAAATGACATTGGGGACTTTAAAACATTTTTAAAACTATCTCCTCCTCTTAGATTGGAAGATGATAGAAAAGCACTAGTTGAGGGAATAAAAAACGGACTTATTGATGTTATAGTTTCAGATCATACTCCTGAGGATGAGGAAAGTAAAAGACTTCCTTTTGCTCAAGCAGCCACTGGTGCTATAGGTGTAGAAACTCTTCTACCGCTAGCATTAGAACTATATCATAATGAATCTTTGTCACTTAATAAGATAATTGAATGTTTAACAATTAATCCATCTAATGTTCTTAAGATTAACAAAGGCACTTTAAAAATGGGGTCCGATGCAGATATTTGTGTTATTGATTTAAATAAACCATGGGTGGTCAAAGCAGGAAATTTAAAATCTAAGTCTAAAAATACCGCTATTGAGGATAAAAGATTACAGGGTAAAGTTTTGATGACCTTTTTGAAGGGTGAACCTGTATTTAAAACTTGAAAATGGAAATTATAATTTTATCTTTATGTTCATATCTTATAGGGTCAATTCCATTTGGTTTAATATTTACTAAATTTTTTTTAAAAAAAGATGTAAGAAAAATTGGATCCGGAAACATAGGTGCTACTAATGTACTTCGGACTGGTAATAAAATTTTAGCTTTATTAACTTTAATTTTTGATATTGCTAAAGGATATTTAGTAGTTAAAATTTCTTTTATTTATTTTCCTGACTTAATATATTTGACAGGACTAATTTGTTTCATTGGTCATATTTTTCCTGTCTGGTTAAAATTTAAAGGTGGTAAAGGAGTAGCAGTTTATGTTGGTATAATTTTAGCTTTATCGTTTAAATTAGCTTTAATTTTTGGAGCCACTTGGTTAATTGTTTTATTTTTATTTAGATATTCTTCTCTTTCATCTATCTTCGCATCATTGTCGTTAATAATTTATAATTTATTTTTTAATGATAATTTTCAAAATTTTTTTTTAATTCTATTTTTCTTGATTATTATTTATACCCACAAACAAAATATTTTGAGAATTAAAGACAAAAGGGAAACTAAAATAAAGTTTTAATTTATTAGGTTTTTTAAGTTAAATTTAAATAAATTTGACTTTTATTCCAAATTTTGAAATTAAGTCTTTAATATGAATTTAGTTATAGTTGAAAGTCCAGCAAAAGCTAAAACGATAAACAAATATCTAGGTTCAGACTACTTAGTTTTAGCCAGTTACGGCCACATTAGAGATTTGCCATCAAAGAATGGCTCGGTTGATCCTGATAAAAATTTTGAAATGCAATGGGAATTAGATTCTTTTTCAAAAAAATATTTAAAAGAAATTACAGATGCAGCAAAAGAAAGTGATAAAATAATATTAGCAACCGATCCAGATCGTGAAGGGGAAGCAATAGCGTGGCATGTAAAACAAGTTTTAGATGATAAAAAACTTTTAAAAGGAAAAAAACTGGAGAGAGTTGTTTTTAACGAAATTACTAAAAACGCTGTGCTTAAAGGTATTAATAATCCCAGAGAAATTGAAGAGACATTAGTAAAAGCATATCTTGCTAGAAGAGCTTTAGATTATCTTGTAGGATTTAATATATCGCCAATTTTGTGGACTAAACTTCCAGGCTCTAAATCAGCAGGAAGAGTTCAATCTGTTGCTCTAAAATTAATAACTCAAAGAGAACATGAAATTGAGTCTTTTAAACCAGAAGAGTACTGGACGTTAAATGCTAATTTTAAAAATTTAGAAAATAAAAATGTTTTTTCAAAACTTAATATTCTCGATGGAAAAAAAATCGAAAGATTTAGTTTTAAAAATAAAAGTGATATTAATTTAGCAACTGAAAAAATTAATAAACAAGAATATTTCATTAAAGATGTAAACTCAAAAGTTGTAAAAAGGAATCCCTCAGGTCCTTTCACTACTTCAACACTTCAACAAACATCATCTGGAAAGTATGGTTTTGGCGCTTCAAGAACTATGCAAATAGCACAAAGATTATATCAGGGAATTGAAATAGATGGAGAAACTGTAGGACTTATTACCTACATGAGGACTGATGGAACGAATATCTCAAATGAAGCTGTCAAAGAATTCAGATCTTTTGTGGAGAATGATTTGGGAAAAAATTATTTACCAGATAGCCCAAATAATTATAAAGGAAAAAAAGCTAAAAATGCTCAAGAAGCTCACGAAGCTATCAGACCAACTGATATTAAAAAAAAACCTGATGAAATGAAGAAATATCTAAGCACAGATCAATTTAAGCTATATGATTTAATTTGGTCTAGAGCTCTAGCATCACAGATGAAGCCGGCTGAGTTTGATAGAAACACAATTCAAATTAATTCAAAAGATAATAGTATTCAATTTACCTCTACTGGTTCGGTTATAAAATTTGACGGTTTTTTAAAAATTTATTCATTCCAAAACGAGGATGAAGAAAAAAATATGTTGCCAGAAGTTAAAGTAGGTGAAAAGATAAATCTAGGAGAATTAATTGATGAACAACATTTCACATCTCCACCTCCAAGATATTCTGAAGCAAGTTTAGTAAAGAAAATGGAAGAGCTGGGTATTGGTAGACCTTCTACTTATGCAAGTATTATATCTGTTTTGTCAACTAGAAATTACACTGAGTTATTAAATAAAAGATTTCATCCTACTGATAGGGGTAAATTGTTATCAGCTTTTTTGGAAAAACTCTTTTCAAAATATGTTGATTATAATTTTACTGCAGATTTAGAAAATCAACTTGATGAAATAACAAGTGGTAAAACTAATTACTTAAATGTTTTAGAGACATTTTGGAAAAGTTTTTATAATGACGTTGGCTCAGTCAAAGACATTAGGACTAGAGAAGTATTAGATTTGTTAAATGAAAGTCTTGGGGATTTAATATTTGAAAAGAATGAAAAAGATCAAATTGATAGAAAGTGTAAAATTTGTGCTAATGGTATTTTAAGTCTTAAAAATAGCTTTAGGGGTGGTGCTTTCATTGGTTGTTCAAACTATCCAGAATGTAAATTTACAAGGCCTCTCTCAAAAACGAAGGCATCCCAACAATCATTTTTAGCGGAACCAAAACTGATAGGAAAAAATGATGAAGGGAAAGAAATATTTTTGAAAAATGGAAGATTTGGTCCTTATTTACAATATGAGTTAATAAAAGAAATTGAAGAAAAACCTATTAAAAAGAAACGTGGCAAAAAGAAAAAAGACGACAATTTAAAAAATGTTTCAATTCCAAAAGGTTTGTCCTTAAAAGATGTAGATTTAGAAAAAGCAAAATATTTGTGCTCATTACCAAAAAATATAGGTAAACACCCTGAGCTTAATGATGATATAACAATCAACATTGGTAGATTTGGTCCATATTTAAAATGTTCTAATAAATCTGCTCGATTGGAAACTATTGAAGATTTATTTTCAATCGGACTAAATCGAGCAATTACTTTAATTTCGGAAGCAAAGCCAGGAAGAGTCTCTTCATCTGAAATCAAGAATATAGGGCAGCATCCTGAAGACAAGAAACCGGTTAGAGTTATGAAAGGTCAGTATGGTCCATACATAAAATATAAGTCTCTAAATGCAACTATACCAGAAGATAAAGACCCAAGTGAAATTACAATGGAGGAAGCGTTAATATTGATAGAAAAAAGAAAAGAATATGATAAAAGTAAAAAAGGAAAAAAAAAAGGTATTAAAAAATGAAAAAATTTATTTGTGTGTTAATTTTTTTAACATATCAAAGCCCTATTTTTGCAGATGAAAATAAAGGTTGTGATGGAATATTAGCTAAACTTAAAAAAGAGTGTAATATTGTTGGTAAAAGTTTAGACAAAATGAAAGATTTTAGCAGTAAAAATAAAACAATTGATCAGTCTCTTGAAAATATTAAAGATAAACTTAAAAAAAAATGAGTGTTGATGAAAATTTAAAAAAATTAAAAATTGATCTACCTGATCCACCTGCGCCAGTCGGCGCTTATACAGCGTTTAAAAAAATAGGGAAATTATTATTTATTTCGGGACAAATCTCTTTAGACTCAAATGGAGTATTAATTAAAGGAAAAGTTGGATCTGAAATCAACTTAGAAGTTGGTAAAAAAGCTGCAGAAACATGTTGTATTAACATTGTGGCACAATTAAAAAAAGCATGTAATGGTAACTTAGATAAAGTAAATTCATGTGTCCAACTAGCTGGATATGTAAATTCTTCAGATAATTTCATTGATCAACCAAAAGTAATTAATGGAGCTTCAGAATTAATGACTAAAATATTTGGAGATATTGGAATACACACAAGATCAGCAGTTAGTTCTAACTCTCTCCCTTTAGGAGCGGCTGTCGAAATAGTTTCTATATTTGAAATTAATTAACGTTAGGTCTTCCTATTGAAAAATATTTTATTTTTTTATTTTTCATTTCATTAAAATTGTATAAATTTCTTAAATCAAAGATCTTATAATTTTTATTTTTAACTATTCTGTTAAACTCTAAAGATTTAAACTCATCCCATTCTGTATGCAATATTATAAGATCTGCGTTCTTGCATGTTTTATTAATATTGTCATAAAACTTGCAATTCTTTAATTTTTTAAAATCTTTTTTGGCTCCTGTAGGATCATAATAAGATACAAAAGCTCCATTTTTACATAAATAAGGTATTATTTTTAGACTCACAGAGTCTCTCATATCATCGGTGTTTGGTTTAAAGGTAACTCCTAGAAAGGCAATTTTCTTTTTTTTTAAAGATATTAGAATTTTTTTTATTCTATTCAAATGCAATTTTTTTCTATTTTCGTTTGATTTAATTACTGTTTTAACAATTGATAACTCGCTATTATATTTTTCCCCAGTAGAAACTAATCCTTTTGTATCTTTCGGAAAACAAGAACCGCCATATGCTGGTCCAGCTCTTAAGAACCTACTTCCTATCCTTTTGTCACTACCCATACCTAAAGAAATGTCTTCTACATTAATATCTGCTTTCTCACATAAATTTGCTAGCTCATTTATAAATGTTATTTTAGTGGCTAAAAAGGCATTAGAAGCATATTTTATTAGCTCTGAACCTCTCCGTGAAGTAGTAAAAAATTTTGCACCTTTATTTATTAAAGGTTGGTAAAGTTTTTTTAAAATTTTAAAATATATTTTTTTATTCGATCCAATAACAATTCTATCAGGAAACCTAAAATCTCTTATAGCCTCACCCTCTCTTAAAAATTCTGGATTTGATATAACATCGATATTTTTTTTTCTTAATTTTATAAGAATTTTATCTATTAAGTCGCCAGTTCCGACTGGAACTGTAGATTTGGTTATAATTATCTTTTTATTTTTAGCAACTTTTGCTACTTCTTTTACAGCTTTAAAAACATAAGATAAATCTACTTGTTTAGAATTAACTTTATTTGGTGTGCCGACGCATATAAATATCAATTCAGATTTAGTAACTGCTTCTTTTAAATTGTTACTAAATTTCAATCTGCCCACATTATAGTTTTTTTTGATTAATTCATCTAAACCAGGCTCATATATAGGTGAAATTCCTAAATTAAGATTTTTAATTTTTTCTTTATCTTTATCTACACAAAAAACTTTATTTCCTAAATCAGCAAAACAAGTACCACTTACTAAACCTACATAGCCTGTTCCAATCATACATATATTCATTTTTTTACCTTTGAAATTTCTAAGCCTGAATTAATGTATCCAGATAAAGTTCCACAATCTAAATACTTTCCTTTAAAAATATTTCCATAGAATGATTCTCCTTCATCAATAAGTGCTTTAATTGCGTCAGTAATATGTATTTCATTTCCATGACCAGGTTTAATTTTTTTTATTTTTTTTATTATTTTGCTAGGCAATATATAGCGACCTATTATAGCATAATTTGATGGCGACTCATTAATTTTGGGTTTTTCAACAACATCTAATATTTTAAAATTATTTTTATTTTTATTTTTCAGTGATAACATTCCCCATCTTGAAACACTATTTCTATTTACTTTCATTGAAGCAATTATAGAAGATTTTTTTTTATTGTGTAAATTAATCATTTCTTTTGAGCAATTTTTTTTTATAATAAGATCATCTGGCAAAAGCATCAAAAAATATTTATCTTTAATATGTTTTTCACACTTTAATACTGCGTCACCTGTTCCTTTTGGACTATTCTGAAAAACAAACTTAATAATTTTTCTATATTTTCTAATTTTTTTGTATTCGTTTAAAATTCTTTTATCTTTTTTTTTTTTAATTATTTTTTTATATAATTGATCTTTAAAAAAATATTCCTTTATATTTTTCTTTTTTTTTGAAATGATAAATATTATTTGTTTAATTCCAGCTGCTAAACATTCTTCTATTATATATTCTAAATTAGGTCTTCCATTAATAGGGAGTAATTCCTTAGGAAAAATACTTGTTAAAGGTAACATTCTTGTACCTAGGCCTGCTAGTGGAATAATAGCTTGTTTTATCATATGATTCTTTTATTAATTAATATCATTACTTTTAATAAATGAAAATAATTAGGCAAAATAAAGATATAAAAAAATTATTAGAAAAAAAATATAAATTTTCTTTTATTCCTACTATGGGTGGTTTGCATAAAGGCCATGAATTTTTAATTAAAGAGGCTAAAAGAAGAAAGAATAGGACTATGGTTAGTATATTTGTAAATCCTAAACAATTTAATTCAAAAACAGACTTTAAATCCTATCCAAGAAATTTAAAAAAAGATATAAAAATATTAAAAAGACTTAAAGTAGATTACCTATATATTCCTTCATATAGAGCAATTTTTTCATTTAAAATAAAAAATAAAATTTATCTTGATTCATTTTCTAGTAAGCTATGTGGAAAATTTAGACCTGGTCATTTTAAGGGAGTTGTAAATGTTGTTAACAGATTTTTAGAGTTAATATCACCAAAATATTTATATTTAGGAAATAAAGATTTTCAACAATTAATTTTATTAAAAAAACATATTAAAAAAAACAAAATTCCCACTACTATAGTTTCTTGTAACACAATAAGAATGCGAAATTTATTGCCCTACTCGACACGAAATAATAATTTGAGTAAAAAAAGTATTAAATTGGCTTCAAAAGTTTTTAATCTTATAAGAAAAGAAAAAAAACTTATTAAAAGAAAAAAGGTTACAAGAATTAATTTTTTAAAATTGAGAAAAAAATTATCATATATTGGTATAAAAAAAATAGACTACATTAAAGCTATAAATTTAAGTACATTAAAATATGCAAAAAAACACAATGAGAGATTTAATATTTTTTCAGCTTTTTATTTAAATGACGTAAGATTAATTGATAATTTTTAATTTAAAAAAAAGTAAGACCCTATTCCTAAAAATGATAAAAATCCTATTACATCTGTAATTGTGGTTACGAAAACACTCGAAGCAAGAGCCGGGTCTATATTTACCTTCTTTAAAGACACTGGAACTAGTATACCAAATAAACCTGCTACGATCATGTTTAAAACCATTGATATTCCAATCAATAAAGATAGTTTTGACTCTTGAAACCATAACTGAACGATGGCTGCTGTAATAATTGCAAATATTATACCATTCAAAATACCTATCAAAAATTCTTTACCTACTATTGTATTAAAATTTCCTGATGAAAGTTCTTTTGTAGCTATAGCTCTAATTGTAACTGCTAAGGTCTGCATTCCAGCATTTCCACCCATAGAGGCTACAATTGGCATCAAAAATGCTAGGGCAACCATTTGTTCGATTGATGCACCAAATTTACTTATTACCCATGTGGCAAGTAAAGCTGTAAAAAGATTTAAAAGTAACCAATTGAACCTTCTTTTAGTTTTGATTATCACGCTATCGGTTATTTCTTCATCACCAACTCCAGCTAGTCTTAATGCATCTTCTTCAGCTTCTTCTTGAACTACAGTTACAACATCATCAGCAGTTATCATTCCTACTAACTTATTATTTTTATTAACAACTCCAGCTGAAACCAAGTTGTAATTTTCAAAAGCGAGACCGACTTCTTCTTTATCCATATTAACAGATATTAAAACAGGCATTTCACGCATGATTGATTTCATTGTTTTTTCTCTAGGAGTTCTTAAAACTCTTGATGAAGGAACGATACCAATAGGCTTGAAATCATTATCAACAACAAATATTTCTAAAAATTCCTCTGGCAAGTCTTTGCTTTCTCTTAAATAATCAATTGTTTGGCCAACAGACCAGTCGCTCGGGACAGCAGTAAATTCTCTTTGCATGATCCTAGCCGCTGAGTCCTCTGGATAGCTTAAACCTTCCTCTAACAGAAATCTATCTTTAGGAGGTAATTTATCTAATACAGAATTTTTTGTTTCTTGATTTAAGTTCTCAATAATAGATATAGCATTATCAGATTCTAATCTTTTTATAATTTTTGCAATTGAATCTGATGATAACAATTGCAAAATTTCTGTTTGAATTGATTCATTTATTTCAACAAATATTTCAGGATCAATAGCAAATTCCTCTATTTCTATTAATTTAGACCTAGTCTCAGGAGACAAATTTTCAATTAAATTTGCTACATCTGAGGGGTGTAAATCTGCTAATGTTTGATTAATAAATTTAATATCTGAAGATTTGATTTTATCGCTAAAAATACTTAGAAATTCTTTATTGAAATCAAAATTTACATTTTTTGCACCTAATGACTTAACTAAACTCATAAAAATCCTTAGTTTCTTTTTTTGAGACTAATAGTTCATAAAATGATAAAATTCAAATTAAATGAACATAGATATCAAAATTAGTAAAAAACCAATACCTTATAAAAAAGCTATGTTTACTCTTGAAAAACGCGTGATAGATGTAAAAAAAGGGAAAAAAAATGAACTTTTATGGATACTTGAACATCCCGTTATTTTTACAGGAGGTATACGAGCGAAAGATGATGAAATATTAGATAAAAAAATAAAAATATTTAAAACCAATAGAGGTGGAAAAATCACATTACATAATCCCGGGCAAAAAATAGTTTATTTTGTTATTAATTTAAACAATAGAAAAAGGGATATCAGAAAACTAATAAGTTTGGTTGAATTAAGCGTATTAGAGTTTCTTAAAATATATAAAATTAAGGGCAATGTTGATAGAAAAAATATAGGTATTTGGACTAAAAATAAGAAAATTTCTGCAATTGGTATAAAAATAAAAAAATGGATTGCTTATCATGGATGTTCTATAAATATAAATAATAACTTATCATTATATAAAAAAATTTTACCCTGCGGTTTAAATAATGACAAAATAACTTCCTTTAAAGATCTTAAAATAATCAAACCTAAAAATATTGATAAAAATTTAAAATTAATATTCTTAAAAAACTTATCTAAAATATAGTTTTTTTTTTCTTTCAAAAGCATCATCCAATATAGCTGAATAGCTATATTTTTTATTATTTTTTATAAATTTAATTTTATGAGAATGCAATAACATAGATTGACCAATAGATTTTTTATTTTTTTCCAAATTATATTTACTATCCCCTAAAATAGGAAACCCTCTTATATAGAGTTGCTTTCTAATTTGATGTTTTCTTCCTGTAATAGGTTTTAATTCTAATAAAGAAAACTTGCCATTAGTTTTTAAAACTCTAACAGTAGTATTGGCTTTTAACTTAATCTTTCTATTTTTTTCATAATATTCAAGAACATCTTCCATTGACTTTAGATTTGAAGAAACTTCTCCTTTTACTATAGCCAGATATGTTTTATGTATTTTTCTAATTCTAAATAAACTAGTAAAAAATTGGGCAGCTTCCCTATTTTTTGCTACCAAAAAAATTCCTGTCGTTTCTTTGTCTAATCTGTGAACAATATAAGGTTTTTCGTTTTCAAAATGTTTTGTTTTCTTTAATATATCAATTACGTTTTTTAAATTTTTTGTTCCTGCTTGCACAGCAATACCTCTAGGTTTATTGATTACAACATAATCTTTGTCATCATAAATTATAAAATTATCATAATTTCTTTGTTCCTTTATAGTAGGCAAGTAGTGAATTTTTTTTTGTAAATCTGTTGGCTTATATTTTTTTAAATTAAATACAAGTACTTTGTCTCCTGTACTTAGTCTGTATGACGATTTTATTCTTTTATTATTTACTTTTATTTTATTTGTTCTTAATAATTTTTGAATTAATGAATTTGGTAAATTTAAAACTACATTTTTAAACCATCTGTCAAAACGTGAATTATTATAGTCCTTATTAACTATGATCTTATCAGGCATTTAAAATGTGGTTATTTAGCGCTTGTTTGAGCTGTTTCTGTTTTTTTATTTTCTTTAGTCTCAACTTTTTTAGGTTTGTCTACTTTCCTAGCTGCAAGGTTTCTGTCTACTAATTCTATTACAGCCATAGGGGCGTCATCCCCAGTTCTAAATCCTGCTTTTAAAACTCTAGAATATCCACCTTTTCTTTTGCTGTATCTTTTTGATAATTCATCGAACACCTTTTTAACAGAAGATTGATTTTGAAGTTTTGAAAATAGTTTTTTTTTATTGTTTAAATCATTCTTTTTACCTATGGTAATTACTTTATCTATTTGAGGTTTTAATTCTTTCGCTTTTGGTAGGGTTGTAATGATTTGCTCATACTTTATTAACGAATTTAACATATTTTTAAATAAAGACTTTCTGTGTTCAGAAGTTTTATTTAATTTTCGATATCCTAGATTATGTCTCATTAATAATTATTTTCCTCAAGTTTTTTAGACATTTCAGCGATGTTATCTGGAGGCCAATTTGGTATCTCCATACCTAAATACAATGACATCGTACTCAATACCTCTTTGATTTCATTTAAAGATTTTCTTCCAAAATTAGGGGTTCTTAACATTTCTGGCTCAGTTTTTTGAACAAGATCACCTATATAAATAATATTATCATTTTTTAAACAGTTCATGGATCTTACTGAAAGTTCAAGTTCCTCGACTCTTTTAAGAAGATTTTTATTAAACTCAGGCTCTGCAGACTTAACTTCTTTAACAATTTCTTTAGGATCATCAAAATTTACAAACATGGACAATTGATCTTGAAAAATTCTTGCAGAATATGCTATTGCATCTTCAGCTGCTACTGTACCGTTAGTTTCAACGTTCATTACCAATTTATCGTAGTCAAGAGCGCTACCAGCTCTTGTATTTTCTATTGAAAAAGATACTTTTTTTACTGGACTAAATAAGGAGTCAATGGATATTAAGCCCAATGGACTTTCTTCGGAGCGATTTTTAGGAGCTGGTACATATCCTTTGCCTGAATTAACAAATAGCTCCATATGAAAATTTGTTTTTTCATCAACATTACAAATAGTTTGTTCAGGATTTAAAATCTCAACTTCAGAAACTAATGTAATATCTTTTGCTTTTACTTCTTTTGGACCTTTTACATCTAAAATAATTTTTTTTGAACTAGTAGAGTTAGATTTAATTGCAAGATTTTTGACGTTAAGGACAATATCTGTAACATCTTCTCTTACACCTTTTATAGATGAAAATTCGTGTAACACTCCATCTATTTGTATAGCGGTAACTGCAGCACCTTGTATAGACGAAAGTAATATTCGTCTTAAAGAATTTCCTATAGTCTGTCCAAAACCTTTTTCTAAAGGTTCTGCTATAACTTTAGCAATAGACTTGTCATCATTACTAATAATATCTAATTTGGAAGGTTTAATTAATTCTTTCCAATTTTTATCAATTATGTTTACTCCTTGTTGCATTATACTCTCCTTTTTTTTGGTGGTCTTGTACCATTATGTGGCATTGGTGTAGTATCCTTGATAGATAAAATTTTAAAACCTCTTGACTGCAAAGATCTTAGAGCGGTCTCTCGACCAGATCCAGGTCCTTTAACTTGAACCGTTAGTGTCCTCAATCCCATTTCATAGGCTTTCGATCCAGCGTCATCAGCTGCAACTTGCGCAGCGTAAGGTGTAGATTTTCTTGAGCCTTTAAATCCTTTTGATCCTGCAGATGACCAAGATATTACGTTCCCTGTTTCATCTGCTATAGAAATTATAGTGTTATTAAAAGTTGAATTCACAAACGCAATCCCTGAGGATATATTTCTTTTAACTTTCTTTTTTTTTTTAAAGGAAGATTCTTTTTTATTTATTTCTTCCTTTTTTGATACTTCTTTTTTATCTTGATTTTTTTTTTCCATATTTAATTATTTTTTAAGTGGAGTTAATTTTTTTCCTGCTATAGCAATAGCCTTACCTTTTCTTGTTCTCGCATTGCAATGAGTTCTTTGACCTCTTACAGGAAGTTTTTTTTTATGTCTGCTTCCTCGATAAGTTGCTAAATCTACTAATCTTTTAATATTCACAGAAATTTCTCTTCTTAAATCACCTTCAACTTTATGATTTGTGTCAATAAATTCTCTTATTTTTAGAACTTGATCTTCAGATAATTCGTTTACCCTAGTTTTTTCAGAAATGTTTAATTTTTTACAAATTAATTTCGAAGAATGTAAACCTATTCCGTGAATATATGTTAACGCTATACTAACAATTTTATTTTGTGGAATATTTATTCCTGCTATACGAGCCATATTTACAAGGGTTTATTTAATATTGCGTATTTATATGGCGTTATCTAACAATGTCAACCCTATATAAGTGCAATAATATCGCTTATTTCTTTGTTAATTTGATCTATAGATCTCTCTCCATCGATCACCTTTAATAAATTCATTTTTTTATAATATTCAATCACAGGCTCAGTAGACTTTTCATAAGTTTCAAATCTTTTAATTGCTATTTTTTCATTATCATCAGGTCTTTTTTCTAGATTTTTTCTTTCTAAAATTCTTTTTTTTATTGTTTCTAAACTAACAGATAATTTTAATACTAAATCTATTTTTTGTTTGTACTTATCTAATAAATTATTTAAATTTTTTGCTTGTGATAAACTTCTTGGATAACCATCAAATATTATTCTGTTGTAATATTCATTATTTGAAATAATTTTTTCTATTAGATCAGAAACAATATTATCTGAGACAAGTGATCCTGAGTTTATAATAGAATAAATTTTTTTTCCAATGTCAGTATTTTTGGTGATTTCTTTTCTTAAAAATTCTCCTGTGGAAAGTTGAAATAAATTAAATTTTTCTGCGATAAACTTTGATTGGGTTCCTTTTCCAGCTCCAGGAGGCCCAAAAATAATTAAGTTCATTTACTTACTTCCCAAATTTAGCTTTTTTAATTAAAGACTCGTATTGAGAGCTCATTAATCTAGTCTGCACTTGAGTAACAGTGTCCATAGCAACGACAACTACTATCAATATAGATGTTCCTCCCAAATAAAAAGGGATTGGATATTTTGCTATTAAAAATTCAGGCATTAAACAAACAATTGTTAGATACATTGCTCCAATAGTTGTAAGTCTTGTTAAAATAGACTCAATATACTCGGCACTTCTTTCTCCAGGTCTTATTCCTGGAATGTAACCACCATATTTTCTTAAATTTTCAGCTGTTTCTTTTGGATTAAAAACTATAGAGGTATAAAAAAACGAGAAAAAAATAATTCCTGATGCATAGAGCAGCATATAAAGTGGTTGACCTTGAGTAAATAAAGAAGAAATATTAATGAATAAATCTGACTCTGAAAAACCAAAGTTGCTAAACGTTACAGGCAATAATAATAATGCTGAAGCAAATATAGCTGGGATAACTCCAGCAGTATTAATTTTTAATGGTAAATGAGAGGACTCTCCTCCATAAATTTTGTTTCCCATTTGTCTCTTAGGGTAATTAATTAAAATTTTTCTTACTGCTCTTTCAAAAAAAACTATAAATAAGACTGTTATTATAACTAATAAAAATATACCTACTATCATAACAGCGGAAAGAGCTCCTGTTCTACCAAGTTCAAAAGTTGAAGCAAGTGCTCTAGGAATTTCTGCAACTATTCCTGAAAATATAATTAAAGAAATTCCATTTCCTATACCTCTCAAAGTAATTTGTTCACCTAACCACATTAGGAAAGTTGTTCCAGCTACTAGTGATATTGTCGTTGTAATTCTAAAATATAATCCTGGTTCTGTAACTAAATCTCCAGCATTTTCAATACCGACGGCCACTCCATAACCTTGTAAACCAGCAATAAAAACAGTTCCATATCTTGTAATTTGAGTTATTTTTTTTCTACCTATTTCACCTTGATCTTTTAAATTTTTAAAATAATCAGAAGTTCCTGTTAAAAGTTGAACAATAATTGATGAAGATATGTACGGCATTATACCTAATGCAAAAATTGCCATCCTGGTAACTGCTCCTCCAGAAAACATATTGAACATACCTAACAATCCTTTTTGACTGGTAGCCATTATTTCCTTAAGTGCATCAGGATCAATTCCTGATAGAGGTACATATGTGCCTAACCTATAGATTATAAGAAGAAAAATAGTAAATAAAATTCTGTTTTTTAAGTCTGTAGCATGACTAAAAGCACCTGGATTTAAGCTTTCACTAGACATAATTGTTAATTTTTAACTAAGGTTAATTTGCCACCAATTTTTTCAATTTTTTCTTTGGCCTGTTTCGATATAAAATTGGTAGAAATATTGATTTTAGCTTTAATTTCACCTTGCCCTAAAATTTTCAATTTTTCATATTTTTTAGAAACAATTTTTTTACTTTTTAAAATCTTTAAATTAAGAGCATCCGACTCGTTTATTTTTTTTTTATCAAAAAAACTTTGTAAATTTGAGAGGTTCAAAATTGCTATATTTTTTTTATTTATTGGCTTAAAACCTCGTTTAGGTAATCTTCTAAATAAAGGCATTTGACCACCTTCAAAACTTTTTATAGCAACTCCTGATCTAGATTTTTGACCTTTGTGACCTCGTCCAGAAGTTTTTCCTTTACCTGAACCTATTCCTCTACCTACTCTAATTTTTTTTAAGTTTGTTTTAACTAAATTATTTAATTTCATTATTTACTTTCCCTTTTAGATATAATTTCTGATATTTTTTTTCCTCTTATAGTAGATAAAAGCTTTGGAGATGTTTGTGATTTTAGACCATTCACACAAGCTTTTAATACATTATGAGGGTTGGCTGATCCTAAAGATTTAGCAACAACATCTTGGATACCCAAGACTTCACAAACTGATCTTATTGCTCCTCCTGCAATTATACCAGTCCCAGCTGGAGCGGATCGCATAAATACTTTTCCAGAACCATTTTTTCCTTTAACATCGTGATGAAGAGTTCTACCGTCTTTTAAAGGGATTTTTACTTGATTTCTTTTAGCCATTTCAGTTGCTTTTTTTATTGCATCGGGGACTTGTTTTGATTTACCTTGACCAATGCCAATAGTTCCTTTTTGATTTCCGACTACTACAAGGGCTGCAAATCCAAATCTACGGCCACCTTTAACAACCTTAGTTATTCTATTTATTGCGACTAGTTTTTCTTTGTATTCAGTTTCATTCATTAAAATTTTATCCCATTTTTTCTTAAAGACTCTGCAAGGGCTTTTACTCTTCCATGATATTTATACCCTCCTCTATCAAAATATACGTTATCAATTTTTTTTTCTATGGCTCTCTTTGCTAATATTTCACCTAAAATATTTGAAACCTCAATTTTTTTTAGTTTTGTTTTCTTCAATTCTTTTTCTGTAGATGAAGCAGAAACTATTGTTTTACGCAAGCTATCGTTAATAATTTGTGCAGATATATTTTTTAAAGATTTATAAACAGTTATTCTGAATTTTGAACCATTAACAGACTTGAGTTTTTTTCTATTTCTTTTTGTTCTTTTAATTTTTTTATTAAGTTTTTTCATTATTTTTTCTTACCCTCTTTTCTTAAAACGTACTGATTTCTCTCTTTAATGCCTTTTCCTTTATATGGTTCAACTGGTTTTAAAGATTTAATATCAGAGGCTATTTTAGATACAAGTTCTTTATCTACACCATTAATTTTTATAATTGTTTGCTTTTCAACAGTAATTTTTACATCTTTTGGTATATTAAAATTTACGTCATGACTAAAACCTATTTGCAAATTTAATAAATCCCCTTTTAAATTCGCTCTGAATCCAACTCCGTTTAATTCTAATATTTTTTCATGCCCTTTAGAAACCCCTATAACAGCATTATTAATTAAACTTCTATAAGTTCCCCACAAAAGAGAGGTCTTATTATCTACAATTTTTTGACTAGGTAGTATTTTAAATTCATTCTTTTCTGTATCTAATTTACATGAAAATGATTTCTCATTTATATATAAAATTTTTGAACCTTTAGGTCCTGAAATATTAATTTTATCACCTTCAACTTTTATTGTGGTGTCTTTTGATAATAATATACTTTTCTTTCCTATTTTTGACATTAAAATACCCTACAGATTACTTCTCCACCTATGTTGTTTTTTCTAGCTTCAACATCTGACATCACCCCTTGAGGTGTTGATATTATTGCTAATCCAAGACCATTTTGAATTCTAGGTATACTATTTGCTCTTGAATATACTCTTCTACCTGGTTTTGAAACTCTTTTAATTTCTTTTATCACAGGTGCGCCCTCATAGTATTTTAAATTTACTATAATGTTTTTTTTGTTTTTATCGTCACTTTCTATAACATAATTTATAATGTAACCCTCAGATTTCAATATATCTAATATTTTTGATCTAAACTTAGAAGCAGGCACAACTACTGAACTTAAATTTCTCATTTGCCCGTTTCTTATTCTTGTAAACATATCTCCAATTGGATCTATAATAGTCATATTTCTCCTACCAACTTGATTTTATTATTCCAGGTATTTTTCCAGCAGAAGCCATATCTCTTAATGCTATTCTGGAAATTTTAAGTTTTCTATAATACCCATGCGGCCTACCTGATATACCACATCGATTTCTTATTCTTACTTTTGAAGAATTTTTAGGTAATTTATTTAATTTTAACTGCGCTGCAAACCTTTCAGATAACTCAAGTTTTTTATTGTTAATTATTTTTTTTAACTCAGCTCTTTTTTTTGCATACCGCTTTACTAATTTCATTCTTTTTAAATTTTTTTGCACTGAGCTTTTTTTGGCCATATTACCTCTCTTTTTTATCTGTTATTGGAAAATTTAATTCTTTTAGTAACTCAAAAGTACCTTTTTTAGAATTATTAGATGTAACAATTGTTATATCTAAGCCTCTAATCTTATCCACCTTATCAAAATTTACTTCTGGAAATATAATATGCTCTTTAATACCAAAGCTGTAATTGCCTGATTCATCTATCCCGCTAGCCTTTAAACCTCGAAAATCTTTAATTCTTGGTAGAGCTATATTTACTAATCTATCTACAAATTCATACATTTTATTTGCTCTTAAAGTTACTTTAATTCCCGCACTTTGTCCTTTTCTAGTTTTGAAATTAGATATAGATTTTTTAAATTTCGTAATAACTGCTTTCTGACCAGTAATTAAGCTTAAATCTTCCAAGCAAGTTTTAACTTTTTTTCCGTCATTAGCATCTTCACCTAACCCCATATTTAAAACAATTTTGATAAGCTTTGGTGCTTCGTGTTTATTTTTATAATTTAATTTATTCATTAAATTATTAATTATATTTTTGTCATAAAGAATTTTTAATCTTGGTGTCATTATTTTTTACTTGCTTTCTTTTTCTTATCGTTTTCAATTGTTTTATCAATATTTCTTACATTTGAAATATTAATAAAATTTTCTTTAGAAACAATCCCACCCTTATTTTCTTTAGTTGGTT
Organism: uncultured Pelagibacteraceae bacterium; assembly: GCA_902604065.1. Classification (GTDB taxonomy): domain Bacteria; phylum Pseudomonadota; class Alphaproteobacteria; order Pelagibacterales; family Pelagibacteraceae; genus Pelagilacustribacter. The sequence goes on from CACKXF010000001.1 coordinate 71,855, forward strand.
TAAGATGTTTTTTAATCATATTTATTGCTTTGATCTTAAGCTTATTTTCTGATCTATTAATTTCTAAAATCTCACCAGTTTTTCCCTTGTCTTTTCCTGAGATAACTTTTACTTGTGTTCCTTTTTTAATTTTCATGTTTTTATAACACCTCCGGAGCTAATGATATTATTTTAGTATGACCTTTTACTCTTAACTCTCTGGTAACAGGTCCAAATATTCTTGTTCCAATAGGTTCACCTTTATCATCTGTTAAAACTACAGCGTTTGTGTCAAATTGTATTTTCGAGCCATCGTTTCTGTAAATTTCTTTCCTTGTTCTTACAACAACTGCTTTGTGCACTGCACCTTTCTTAACTTTCCCTTTAGGTATTGCATCTTTAACACTTATTATAATTATATCTCCAACTGAGGCGTATCTTCTTTTTGAGCCACCTAAAACTTTTATACATTCAACTCTTTTTGCTCCTGTATTGTCAGCTACATTTAATTCTGTTTGCACTTGAATCATTATTCAACAACCTTCCATCTCTTTTTTTTAGAAATAGGGTTACATTCAATAATTGAAATTGACTCCCCTTCTTTATGTTTATTGTTCTCATCATGAGCATGATATTTTTTTGATCTTTTAATAACTTTTCCATAAAACGGATGGGCAAATTTTCTTGTTACTTCAACAACAACAGTTTTGTTGCTTTTAGAACTAGTGATTATGCCTTTAAGTATTTTTTTTGTCATTTGAAACTCTTTAGTGTTGTAAATAATCGAGCTATATTTCTTTTTATTTCTCCATATTGAGCTGGATTATCAACCTGATTATTAATCCGTTTAAATCTAATATTAAAAAGCTCTTTTTTTAGCGCATCGAGTTTTTTTTGCGCTTGATCTTTAGTGAGTTTTTTATCTTCTTTTTTTTTGTTTACCATATTATCTACTTATAAATTTAGTTTTTATAGGAAGTTTTGCTGAAGCTTTATATAGAGCTTCTCGCGCAACTTCTTCCGTTACTCCATCAATTTCAAATATTATCCTACCAGGTTTTACTCTACATGCGTAATATTCTGGTGAACCTTTTCCTTTTCCCATTCTTACTTCAGTTGGTTTTTTTGAAACTGGAATATTTGGAAATACTCTTGTCCAAACTTTACCAGTTCTTTTCATATATCTTGTTAGAGCTACTCTAGCTGCTTCAATTTGTTTACCTATTACTCTATCTGGTTGCATAGCTTTTAATCCAAATTGACCGTAGTTTAGAGTTACAGCTCTAGAAGCTTTACCTTTTATTCTGCCTTTAAATGCTTTTCTAAATTTAGTTCTTGTTGGTTGTAACATTTTTTACTTTCTCCATTTTCTCTTTTTCAATATCTTTTACAAAAAGTGTACCCTTGTAAATCCAGACTTTTATACCAATGATTCCATAAGTCGTTAGAGCTTCAGCAAATCCATAATCAATATTGGCCCTTAATGTATGAGAAGGAATACTTCCTTCTCTAAGCCATTCTGTTCTTGCTATTTCATTTCCAGCTAATCTTCCGCTAACCATAACTTTAATTCCTTTAGCATTTAATCTCATCGCTGATTGCATTGCTCTCTTCATTGCTCTTCTATATGCTATTCTTTTAACTAATTGTTGAGCTATATTTTCTGCAACTAAATTTGCATTTAATTCTGGTTTTTTAATTTCTTTAATATTTACATTTACTTCACTTTCTGTAATTTTCATTAAGTTTTTTTTTATTTTTTCTATATCAGAACCTTTTTTTCCGATTACAAAACCGGGTCTTGAGGTATGAATAGAAACAGTACATTTTTTTGAAGATCTCTCTATTATTATCTCTGATACACCAGAATTGACTATATTTTTTTTAATATATTCTCGCATCTTAAAATCTTCTATCAAATATTTTCCAAAGTCCTTTTTCTTAGCAAACCAAGTTGAGTCCCAACCTCTATTAATGCCAAGTCTTAAACCTATTGGGTTAATTTTTTGGCCCATTTTTAACCTCCTTTTTTTCACTTAAAACGATTGTTATTCTGCTAAATGGCTTGTTAATTGGACTGGCTCTACCTTTCGCTCTCGGTCGAAATCTTTTCATAACAAGGGATTTTCCTACATAGGCTTCTTTAACATATAAATTATCTATATCGTATTGATTATTATTTTCTGCATTTGCCACTGCAGATTTCACCGTTTTACTTATATCTTTAGAAATTCTTTTTCTCAAAAAATCTAAATCTCTTAAAACTACATCAACTTTTTTTCCCCTAATTTGATCCAAAACAATAGAAATTTTTCTAGCGCTAGATCTCACATTTTTATTTATTGCTTTAACTTGATTATTATTTTTTTGCATCTTTAGCTCCAGTTGCTGCAGGTGCTTTTTCAGCAGCAGCTTTTTTATCTGCTGGCGTATGACCTTTGAAAGTTCTTGTTGGAGCAAATTCACCTAATTTATGTCCAACCATTTCCTCAGATATTGTTATTGGTATGAAAGATTTTCCATTATGTATCATAAAACTGTGACCAACGAAGTCAGGAATAATAGTTGAGTTTCTTGACCATGTTTTAATTGGTTTTTTTGTAGGATTGCTTTTTAGTTTATCAATTTTTTTTAATAAACTAGGGTGAACAAATGGTCCTTTCCAAATAGCACGAGTCATAAATTATTTTCTTTTCTTTCTCCTTGTGATTATATATTTGTCACTTCTTTTGGGTCTTCTAGTTTTTAAGCCTTTAGCTGATTGTCCCCAAGGAGAAACAGGGCTTCTTCCACCTGAAGTTTTACCTTCACCTCCTCCATGTGGGTGGTCTACAGGATTCATAGCAACTCCTCTAGATTGAGGTCTTTTTCCTTTCCAACGATTTCTCCCAGCTTTTCCAATTTTAATGTTTTTTTGATCAGGATTAGACACGCTACCTATAGTAGCACTACAATTAATACTCACTTTTCTTGTCTCTCCAGATGATAGTTTTAAAATTGCATAATCTCCATCAAGACCTGAAATCGTTACAGAAGATCCAGCTGATCTGGCTAATTTTCCACCATTACCTGGTATCAATTCAACATTATGCACTACAGTTCCGGGAGGGATGTCACTAAGTTTTAAACAGTTTCCTATTTTTATTTCAGCTTTATTTCCTGATAAAACCTTATCTCCTATTTTAAGTCCTTGTGGACATAAAATATAATTTTTAACATTATCTTCATATTTTATAAGAGCAATATAAGCAGTTCTATTAGGATCATATTCTATTCTTTCAATTTCTGCAGACATATCTTTTCTTTTTCTAAAAAAATCAATTTCTCTATATTTGTGTTTTGCTCCACCGCCTTTATGTCTAGATGTTATTCTTCCATAATTATTTCTTCCCCCTGTAGATCTTTGTCCTTTCGTCAATGGCTTATAAGGAGAGCCTTTCCATAAAACACTTTTATCTACAATTACGGTACCTCTCGTTGATTTGGTATAAGGTTTAAAAGTTTTTAATGCCATAATTAAATTCCAGTAGTTAAATCAATACTTTGACCTTTTTTTAAAGTCACTATTGCTTTTTTATATCCTGATTTTGTTGATAATTTTCCTTGTTTAATTTTCTTTTTAGACTTTAAATTTATAATATTAATTTTAGTTACATTTACTTTAAATATCTTTTCGATATTTTTTTTAATAGACTTTTTATTTGCTAGTTTATGTACCTTAAATACAGTTTTGTTTTGTTCAGAGAGAACTGTGGCTTTTTCTGTAATAATTGGTCTGATTATTGAGTCAAGAGAATTAATTTTTTTCATTTAATATCCTTTTTTCAATATTCTTAATAGAGCTTTGTGTTAACAATACATTTTTAAACTTAATCATGTCATAAATATTAGCACCTAGTTCGTTTAATAATTTTAAGTTTTTAATATTTCTAGCTGATTTATTAATATTTTTTAAAGTATTTTGATCAGATATAATAACTACGTTAGATAAATTATTTTTCTCTAAAAATTTATTAAAATCTTTAGTTTTTTTAATTTCTTTTTTTACATCTGATAAAATAAATAAGTTTTTATCTAAGTTCTTTTTTGATAAAGTTTGTACTAATGCAATTTTTCTAACTTTTTTATTTATCTTTTTTATTTTATAGACTGATCCTTTCGGCCCATGAGCCACACCCCCACCTACAAATATCGGCGCCTTTCTACTAGCATGTCTAGCTCCACCACTACCTTTTTGAGGTACAATTTTTTTAGTAGAACCTTTTATCTCATTTTTTTGTTTAGTTTTAGCTGTTCTTGGTTTTGCGTGATTTAATTGCCAATCTATAACTGATTTAATCAATTTATGATTTACCTTTTGATTTAATATTTTATCCGATATTTCAATCATTTCAGTTTTTGCATTGTCAATTGTTAATAATTTAACTTTCATTTTATTTTTTCTTTCCTTTGGTAGCCTCGGCTTTTTTAATTTTGTCATTATATTTTTCTAAAGTAGTTTTTCTCTTAACGTCTTTAACTGACTCTCTTAAAAATACAGTAGAATTTTTACTCCCTGGAATTGATCCTTTTATATAAAGCAGGTCATTTTCTAAATCAGATTTGATGATTTCAAGATTGAGCATTGTTCTAAATTTATCTCCCATATGTCCAGCCATTTTTTTTCCTTTAAATACTTTTCCTGGATCTTGTCTCTGTCCAGTAGAACCGTGTGATCTGTGTGAAACTGAAACACCATGAGAGGCTCTTAAGCCACCAAAGTTCCATCTTTTCATAACTCCTGCAAAGCCTTTACCGATTGTTTTTGATTTTATATCTACGAATTTTTTATCTTTTAATATCTCTAGTCCGAGTTCGTTTCCAGTTTTAAAAGTTGCTGTATCATTTATTCTATACTCTTTTAAAACCTTTTTTGGTTCAGTATTTTTTTTTGCAAAAAAGCCCTTCATTTGATTTGTTAATTTCGAATTTTTTATTTTAAAATAACCTATTTTAATAGCAGAATATCCTCTTTTGTCTTTTTCTATAACATCTATTACCCTGCCTTTTTCAATTTTTATAACTGTTACAGGTACGGATTGACCAGATTGAATAAACTCTCTAGTCATACCTAATTTAGTTCCTATTAATCCAATTGTCATAATTTAAATTTTTATTTCAATATCGACACCTGAAGCTAAATCTAACTTCATAAGGGCTTCTACTGTTTGTGGTGTTGGCTCGATTATATCAATCAATCTTTTATGTGTTCTAGACTCAAATTGTTCTCTACTTTTTTTTATCAATATGGGGAGATCTTAGGACAGTATATCTTTCAATACGCGTAGGTAATGGAATGGGGCCTTTTACCTGCGCTCCAGTTCTTTTAGCTGTATTAACAATCTCTTCCGTAGAAAGATCTAAGATCTTGTTATCGTAAGCTTTTAAATGAATTCTGATATTTTGATTTTCCATAATTATGCTAATTTTTTTGTAACCTCGTCTTGAACATTTTGTGGTACCTTATCATAATGACTGAATTGCATAGTATATTGCGCACGACCTTGGGTAGAGGATCTTAAATTATTTATATAACCAAACATATTAGCCAAAGGAACGGTAGCAGCTATAGCTGTAGCATTTCCCCTTGGTTCTGTTGATCCAACTTGACCTCTTCTACTATTAAGATCTCCAATAACATCTCCCATAAAATCTTCAGGGGTAACAACTTCTACTTTCATAATTGGTTCTAATAGTTTTAATTGGGCTTTAGTACAAGCATCCCTAAAACACATTCTGCTTGCTATTTCAAAAGCCAAGACACTTGAGTCAACATCATGATGTAAGCCATCAAGAATTGTAACTTTATAGTCAATCATAGGAAAGCCAGCTAAAATTCCACTATCAGCTACACTCTCAACACCTTTTTCAACACCTGGAATAAACTCTTTTGGTATTGCTCCGCCTTTAATTTTGTTTTCAACTTCTCTGCCTTTTCCTGGCTCCAATGGTTCTACTAATAATGTTACTTTAGCAAACTGACCAGCACCTCCACTCTGCTTCTTATGTATATAAGTTACTTCAGAAGAACCAAGTATTGTCTCTCTATAAGCAACTTGAGGAGCTCCAATATTAGCTTCGACTTTGAATTCTCGTTTCATCCTATCAACAATAATATCTAAATGTAATTCTCCCATACCTTTAATTATAGTTTGGCCTGACTCTTCATCTGAAGTAACTCTGAATGAAGGGTCTTCTTTAGCTAGTCTACCCAATGCTTCTCCCATTTTTTCTTGGTCGGCTTTAGTTTTTGGTTCTACTGCTATTTCTATTACAGGATCTGGAAACTCCATAGGTTCTAACAAAATTGGTTTATCTTCTTCGCACAAAGTATGTCCTGTAATGGTATATTTTAATCCAGCAAGAGCTACTATATCACCTGCATTTGCTTCTTTAATATCCTCTCTGCTATTAGCATGCATTAAAAGCATTCTTCCTACACGCTCAGTTTTTTCCTTGGATGAATTGTATACTGATGTACCTGATTTTAATGTTCCAGAGTAAATTCTGATGAATGTTAAAGAGCCAACAAAAGGGTCGTTAGCAACTTTAAACGCAAGTCCAGAAAATGGCTCGTTATCAGCAAATTTCATTTCAATCTTTTCTTCAGATCCAAGTTTAGTGCCTTCGATTGATTTAAGATCATTTGGGCTAGGTAAATAATTAATAACGGAGTCTAATAAAGGCTGAACTCCTTTGTTTTTAAAAGCGGATCCTGTTGTGATAGGAACAAAATTAAATCCTAAAGTCCCTTTTCTTATACATTTAATTAAATCTTCTTCTGAAGGTTCTTTGCCATTTAAATATTCCTCCATTAATTTTTCATCCTCTTCTACGGCTGTTTCTACTAATTCTTTTCTATATTGATTAGCTTTATCTTTTAGATTTTCTGGTATATCTACTAAATCAAATTTAGCGCCCAAATCTTCGTTTTGCCAAATAATAGCTTTCATTTTTACTAGATCTACAATTCCTTTTAAATCGGCTTCCATACCTACGGGTATTTGCAGAACTAAAGGTTTAGCTCCAAGCCTTTCTTTAATCATGTCTACACATCTGAAAAAATCTGCACCTGTTCTATCTAATTTATTAACAAAACAAATTCTTGGTACTTTGTATTTATCTGCTTGTCTCCAAACAGTTTCAGATTGTGGTTCTACTCCAGCTACTCCATCAAATACAGCTACAGCTCCGTCTAAAACTTTCAAAGATCTTTCAACTTCTATGGTAAAATCTACGTGACCAGGTGTATCAATGATATTAATTCTATGATCGTTCCAAAAACAAGTTGTTGCCGCTGAAGTTATTGTTATACCTCGTTCTTGTTCTTGTTCCATCCAATCCATAGTAGCAGCACCATCGTGAACTTCGCCAATCTTATGACTTTTTCCAGTGTAGTAAAGTATTCTTTCGGTTGTTGTGGTTTTACCGGCATCTATATGAGCCATAATTCCAATATTACGATATTTATCTAAAGTATATTTTTTACTCATAAAGTTACCACCTAAAATGAGCAAAAGCTTTATTTGACTCTGCCATTTTATGAGTATCCTCTCTTTTTTTTATTGCTGATCCTTTATTTTGTGCGGCGTCTACTATTTCAAAATAAAGTTTTTCTGACATAGTTTTATTTTTTCTTTTTCTTGTAGCATCAATTATCCATCTTAAAGCAAGTGCTTGACCTCTATTAGCTTTAACTTCTACAGGTACTTGATATGTTGCACCTCCAACTCTTCTTGATCTTACTTCTAAATTTGGCTTAACATTGTTAATGGCATTATTAAAAACTTTAATAGGATCGTCTTTTCCTTTTTCTTTAATTCTTTCTAATGCGTCATATAAAATTTTTTCAGCAGTTGACCTTTTACCGTCATACATAATTGAATTAATAAACTTAGATATAATTACTGATCTATATTTTGGATCTGGGTAAATTTTTCTAACTGGTGCTTTTCTTTTTCTAGACATTTTATTTAGGTTTTTTTGTTCCGTAAAGAGATCTTCTTTTTTTTCTATTGGCAACACCTTGAGTATCCAGGTTACCTCTTAAAATATGATATCTCACTCCAGGTAAATCTTTTACACGCCCTCCCCTTATCATTACTACTGAGTGTTCTTGAAGGTTATGACCTTCGCCCGGAATATAAGCAGTAACTTCAAAACCATTTGACAATCTAACTCTAGCAACTTTTCTGAGAGCTGAGTTTGGTTTTTTTGGTGTAGTTGTATAAACTTTTACACAAACACCTCTTTTTAAAGGTTGTTTTTGTAGAGCTGGAACTTTGTTTCTTACTAAGGATTTCACCCTAGGTTTTTTAATAAGCTGATTAATTGTCGGCATAATATTATTTTGAAGTAGAAAGAAGGGTGACCTGGTATTGTTATCTGTTAGTGTTTAAGGTTTAATTACACCTTACTTCTAACTTTCAAAATTTCGCTAAACTAGCATCGAAGTTAAAAAAGTCAATGGATATAGGTGATTTAATTAGTCTGTTTTAGGACTTATTCTGCGGTATTTGCAGATTCTTGCTCTTGTTTTTTAAGTTCTTCTAGTCTTAATTGGTCTTCCCTTTGGGCTTCTTTATCCCACCCCATTTTGGAAAGACCAGTACCAGCAGGCACTAATCTACCAACTATAACATTTTCTTTTAATCCCTCTAAATTATCAACTTTACCTTTGATTGAAGCATCAGTTAATACCCTTGTTGTCTCTTGGAATGATGCAGCTGATATAAAAGAGTTAGTTTGTAATGAAGCTTTTGTTATTCCTAATAAAACTCTTTCAAAGGAAACTGGTATTTTTTTATTTTCTGACAATTTTTCATTAATTGTTTTAATGTCATTTAAATCTATTACTTCTCCAAGTAATAGATCTGAGTCTCCTGAATCTTTAACTTCTACCTTTTTAAGCATTTGACGCACTATAGTTTCAATATGCTTATCATTAATAACAACACCTTGTAATCTATATACTTCTTGAACTTCGCTAACAAAATATTCTGTTAATTTTTCTACACCCAATATTCTAAGGATATCATGAGGAGCTGGACTTCCATCTAATAAATATTCTCCTTTTTTTATTTTTTCTCCTTGATTGAAATTAACATGTTTACCTTTAGGAATTAAATAATTAGAAGTTTCACCCTTCGAGGAAACAATTGAAATTTTTTGTTTTCCTCTCACTTCTTTACCAAATTGAATAACTCCATCATTTTCTGCTATGATAGCGCTATCTTTAGGTCTACGTGCTTCAAATAGTTCTGCTACTCTAGGCAACCCTCCTGTTATATCTTTTGTTTTAGATGTTTCTTTAGGTAACCTGGCGAGAACGTCTCCAGCTGAAACTTTCTGACCGTCTTTAACAGATAAAATAGTATCTGGTACTAGATAGTATCTTGCTTCATTTCCGTCTGCTTTTTTAATAATTTCTCCCTTATCATTCCTAAGAGTTAATCTAGGTTTTAATTCTGAATTTTTACTTACTGATTTCCAATCTGTTACTGATTTTGAAGATATACCTGTAGCATCATCTAATGTTTCAGTTATAGAAGTTCCTTCAACTAAATCCATATAGTTTACAATTCCAGAAGTTTCAGCAATAACTGGTAGCGTATAAGGATCCCATTCAGCTATTTTCTTTCCTTTATTTATATCTTCGCCATCTTTAAAGAAAAGTTTGGAGCCATAGTTTACTTTATAAATTGCTAATTGTCTTTCATTATCATCTTCAATACTCAATTGAGTATTTCTACCCATTACAATAATATTTTTCTTGGAGTCTTCGATTAAATTTTTATTTATTATTTTTAGTTTACCTTTTGTTTGTGAAACTATTTGAGACTCTTCTTTAATTTGAGCTGTTCCACCAACGTGAAAAGTTCTCATGGTTAATTGAGTACCAGGTTCTCCTATTGACTGTGCTGCTATCATTCCTATAGCTTCACCTATGCTAACTAGTTTTCCTCTTGAGAGATCTCTACCATAACAAGTGGCACAAACACCTTTTTTTGAAGCACAAGTTATTACAGAATAAACTTGAACTGCTTTTACGCCAGCCGCATCTATTTTTTCACAATCAAACTCATCAATCAATTTACCTTTTTGTATTAATGCTTCTCCACTAATTGGGTGTTTAATGTTTTCAGCAATTACTCTACCTAATATTCTTTCAGATAAACTTACTAAAATATTTCCACCTTCTATTATTTCTGAGATATTTATTGAGGATCTTTTCTTAATATCACATTCTTTAGACGTTATTTGAATATCCTGAGCTACGTCACATAATCTTCTTGTTAAATAGCCTGAATTTGCAGTTTTTAAAGCAGTGTCAGCAAGACCTTTTCTAGCGCCGTGCGTAGAGTTAAAATATTCTAATACTGATAAACCTTCTTTAAAATTTGAGATTATTGGTGTTTCAATAATTTCTCCAGATGGTTTAGCAATTAAACCTCTCATGCCCGCTAATTGTTTCATTTGCGCTTGTGATCCTCTCGCTCCTGAGTCGGCCATCATATAAACAGAATTAGTTTCAATCCTATCATTTTCGTAAACTTTTTCAGCTGAAGATATTTCCTTCATCATTTCATTTGCAACGGTATCAGTGCATTTGGACCAAATATCAACTACTTTATTATATTTTTCTCCTCTAGTAATTAATCCATCAGAATATTGTTTTTCATATTCTTCAATTTTTTTCTTTGTGTCATTTATTAAATTTTCTTTTGTTTTAGGAATTATAAGGTCATCTTTTCCAAAAGAAATTCCAGCTTTAAATGCATGTTTAAAGCCTAATGTTTTTATTCTATCACAAAAAATTACAGTTTCTTTTTGCCCACAATATCTAAAAATTGTGTCTATTACTTCAGATACATTTTTCTTAGTTAAAAGTCTGTCTACCAAAGTAAATTTAATATTGTAATTTTTAGGGAGTAAATTAGCAAGTAAAAATCTACCTGCCGTACTCGTATATTTTTGTTTAATTGAATTATTTTTTGTATCTACAGTTTCAAATACAGAAATAATTTTAGAGTGTAAACTGATAGATTTGTTTTCAAGAGCTTGTTCAATTTCATCTATATTAGAAAATACACCTTTAGGTTTTTCCATTTTAGATGATTGTGATAAATAATATATTCCTAAGACTATATCTTGGCTGGGAACAATAATAGGTTTTCCATTTGATGGACTTAAAATATTATTAGTAGACATCATAAGAACTCTTGCCTCTAATTGTGCCTCTAAACTTAATGGTATATGAACTGCCATTTGGTCACCATCAAAATCTGCGTTGAATGCTGCACATACAAGAGGGTGAAGTTCAATAGCGTTTCCTTCTATTAATTTTGCTTCAAAAGCCTGCACCCCTAATCTATGCAAAGTTGGGGCTCTGTTTAATAACACGGGATGTTCTCTAATGATATGTTCAAGAGCATCCCATACTTCACTTTTTTCTTTTTCGACCAATCTTTTTGCCTGTTTAATTGTCGTTGCTAAACCTAATTTATCTAATCTAGCGTATAAAAATGGTTTGAATAATTCTAAAGCCATTTTTTTTGGTAAACCACATTGATGTAATTTTAACTCTGGACCAACTACTATTACAGATCTTCCTGAATAATCTACTCTTTTACCTAATAAATTTTGTCTAAATCTTCCTTGTTTTCCTTTTAGCATCTCTGCCAATGATTTTAATGGTCTCTTTCCTGTTCCTGTAATTACTCTTCCTCTTCTACCATTGTCAAATAGAGCATCTACAGACTCTTGTAACATTCTTTTCTCATTTCTTACTATTATGTCAGGTGCTTTCAAATCAAGTAATCTTTTTAATCTATTGTTTCTATTTATTACCCTTCTATACAAATCGTTTAAATCTGATGTAGCAAACCTTCCTCCGTCCAAAGGAACTAATGGCCTTAACTCTGGTGGAATAACTGGTACTGTAGTTAAGATCATCCACTCAGGTTTATTTCCAGAGTTAATAAACGACTCTATTAATTTTAATCTTTTTATTGTTCTTTCCTCAGTTACTTTTGATTTAATTTCTTTTAAAGCTTCTCTTAATTTTTTTTGTTCTTTTTGTAAATCAAGGTTTATTAATATTTCTCTTACTGCCTCTGCTCCTATTCCTGCAGAAAAAGCGTCCTCCCCAAATTCATCTTGGGCTTTTATAAGCTCTTCTTCATTTAATAATTGACCTTTTTTTAATTTAGTGAGGCCTGGTTCAATGACAATAAAACTCTCAAAATATAAAACTTTTTCAACCTCTTTAAGCTTCATATCTATAGCTAATGAAATTCTACTAGGTAAAGATTTTAAAAACCAAATGTGTGCTACGGGACAAGCCAAATCTATATGGCCCATTCTTTCTCGTCTAACATTTGATTTTGTTACTTCAACTCCACATTTTTCACATATAATTCCTCTGAATTTCATTCTTTTATATTTTCCACATAAACACTCATAATCTTTAACTGGCCCAAAAATTCTTGAACAAAATAAACCATCTTTTTCAGGTCGAAAAGTTCTGTAATTAATAGTTTCAGGTTTTTTTATTTCACCAAATGACCATGATTTTATCTTATCTGGACTAGCTAAAGTAATCTTTATACTACCAAAATTATTTTCTGAGGAAAGATTTTGATTATCAAAATTTTTGCTTAAGTTTTTTTCCATATTTAATTCAATTCTATATTCAGCCCTAAAGCTTTTATTTCTTTGACTAAAACATTGAATGACTCAGGAACACCTGACTCAAAATTATTGTTACCTTTAACTATTGTTTCATAAACTTTTGTTCTACCGGCAACGTCATCAGATTTCACTGTTAATATTTCTTGAAGAGAGTAAGATGCTCCATAAGCTTCCAAGGCCCATACTTCCATTTCACCAAATCTTTGTCCTCCTAATTGAGCTTTTCCACCAAGAGGTTGTTGCGTTACCAAACTATATGGTCCAGTTGACCTTGCATGAATTTTATCTTCAACCAAATGATTCAATTTCAGCATATAAATAGTACCAACAGTTACTGGCCTATCAAATCTTTCTCCAGTCCTTCCATCCCACAAATGAGTTTGTCCACTAGAAGGTAGTTTTGCTAAATTAAGCATATTTGTTATATCTTTTGTTGATGCACCATCAAATACAGGTGTTCCGATTGGTATACCATTAGATATGTTTTGAACTAACTCAAAGATTTCTTTTTTCGATAATTTTGATAGAACATTTGTAAAGTAGGTTTGTCCATATATATCTTTTAATTTACCCTTTAACTTATCAAATTCTTTTTCGAAATCTTTTAAATATGTTTTAATTTGTTCTCCTAACTCGGAACATGACCAGCCCAAATGGGTTTCAAGTATTTGACCAACATTCATCCGGCTAGGAACACCAAGTGGATTTAGTACAATATCTACTGGCTTTCCATTTTCCATGTATGGCATATCCTCCACAGGAACTATTTTGCTCACAACACCTTTATTGCCATGTCTTCCAGCCATTTTGTCCCCAGGCATTAATCTTCTTTTTACCGCAACAAAAACTTTTACTACCTTCATAACAGTTGGAAGAAGGTCGTCTCCTTGCTGTATTTTATTGACTTTGTCTTCAAATCTCACATTTATGTCCTCGAATGCGTTATCATACTGATTTTTAAGTTTTAAAATATTCTGATTTATACTTTCTTCTTTAAAAGATACCTTCCATAAGTCTTTCAAGCCTAATTTTTCTAAATCATTTGAATTAAGTGTTAATCCTGCTTTTAAGTCTTTATAGCTTTTATTAATTGCTTGATTTTTTAATAGATCAGTTGCACGTGATTTTATATTTCTATTTAATATTTCTTCTTCAACTTTTTTATCTTCTTGAACAAGTTCAATTTCAGATCTTTCTATTGCAATTGATCGCTCGTCTTTTTCAATACCATGTCTATTAAAGACTCTTACATCTATAACAACACCAGCACTACCAGATGGTAATTTAAGAGATGAGTCTCTTACATCTGTTGCTTTTTCCCCAAAGATTGATCTAAGAAGTTTTTCTTCTGGACTAGAAGAAGTTTCACTTTTAGGAGTTACTTTTCCTACTAGTATATCACCTGGTTTAACTTCTGCTCCTACATAAACTATTCCAGATTCATCTAAATTTCTTAAACTTTCCTCACTTACATTTGGTATGTCTCTTGTAATCTCCTCGGCTCCTAATTTGGTGTCTCTCGCCATTGACTCATATTCTTCAATATGAATTGACGTGAAAACGTCATCTGTTACACATCTCTCAGAAATTAAAATTGAGTCTTCGAAATTATATCCTTGCCAAGGCATGAATGCTACTGTCACATTTTTTCCTAAAGCAAGTTCTCCTAATTTAGTAGCTGGTCCATCAGCTATAATATCACCTTTTTTAATTTGATCCCCTACTTTCACTAAAGGTTTTTGGTTTATACATGTATTTTGATTAGATCTTTTAAATTTTGAAAGGTTATATATATCTACAGCTGATTGAGATAAGTCTTTAACTTCAGTGGCTTTTACGACAATTCTTTTTCCATCAATTTTATCAACCACCCCACTTCTCTTTGCAACAATTGTTACCCCTGAGTCTAAGGCTACGTCTGATTCTATACCTGTGCCAACTAGAGGAGACTCTGGTTTCAATAAAGGAACTGCTTGTCTCATCATATTGGAACCCATTAGCGCTCTGTTTGCATCATCATTTTCTAAGAATGGTATTAATGCTGCAGCCACCGACACTAGCTGTTTAGGTGAAACGTCTATAAAGTCAATATTTTCTCGATTAGACAATTGAAAGTTTAAATTTTTTCTACACGCAACTAACTCCTCTTCAAAAGACCCATCGCTTTTAATTAGTGAATTTGCTTGCGCGATAGTATATTTTTCTTCCTCTATTGCAGATAAATATTGTATTTCTCTTGTTACTTTTCCTTTAATAACTTTTTTATAAGGACTCTCAATGTAACCGAATTTATTTACTCTACAATATGTTGCCAAACTATTGATTAAACCAATATTAGGGCCCTCTGGAGTTTCTATTGGACAAATTCTTCCATAGTGCGTTGGATGAACATCTCTAACTTCAAAACCCGCTCTTTCTCTTGTTAATCCCCCAGGACCTAAAGCAGAAACTCTTCTTTTATGTGTAATCTCAGATAGTGGATTCGTTTGATCCATAAATTGAGATAATTGAGATGTAGCAAAAAAATCTTTTAAAGAAGTAGTTATCGGTTTTGCATTAATCAAATCTTGCGGCATAGCTGACTCAATCTCAAGAAAAGTTGACATCTTCTCTTTTACAGTTCTCTCCATTCTCAGAAGACCTATTCTAAACTGGTTTTCAACTAGCTCACCGACTGATCTTACTCGTCTATTTCCAAGGTGATCTATATCATCTACATCACCTTTGCCGTCTCTTAAATTTAACATAAATTTAATTATTGAAATTATATCCTCGGAATTAAGTGTATTGTCTTTTAAATCTCTATTTAAATCTAGCTTAGAATTCAGTTTGACTCTTCCAACTTCTGATAAATCATACCTTTCTTTTTTAAAGTATAGGTTTTTAAATACATCTTCTGCTATTTCTATGGTTGGAGCTTCTCCAGGTCTTAAAACTTTATAAATATCATTTAAAGCTTCAGATTTTGTTGAATTTTTATCTAACTTTAGTGTCTCAAGCAAATAAGGGCCTTTATTAATAGGATCAATATTAACAAGCTCTAAAGATTTTATTTCATTAGATGTTATTTTTTCTATGATTTCTTCTGTTAAATCATGACCAGCAGAAAGCAATAGGTTATTCGAATTATCTATTAAGTCTTTTGAAATATATTTTCCCTTTAGTTCCTCATTTGTTACAAAAATTTCTTTTAAATTCTTTTCTTCAAGTTTTTTTGCAATTACGATATTAAGTTTTTCTCCTTTTGATAAAATTTTTTTATTGCTTTTCGCATCAATTAAGTCAAAAGCCAGTTTAATTGGTCTTTTGTAATTGTTAGAGTCAAAATTTGTTATCCATTTTTTTGTATTATTATTAAATGAATATTTGTTTGTAGAATAAAATGTTTTTATGATTTTTTCTTTATTTAATCCTAATGCAAAAAGTATTGTTGTAATCGGTAATTTTTTTTTTCTATCTATTCTGAAATATAAAATATCTTTTGGATCAAATTCAAAATCTAACCAAGATCCTCTCCCGGGTATTATTCTACAATTAAATAGTAATTTTCCACTTGAATGTGTCTTGCCTTTATCGTGATCAAAAAAGACACCAGGACTTCGGTGCATCTGATTTACAACAACTCTTTCTACCCCATTAACCACAAAAGTACCGCTTGGTGTCATCAAAGGAAGTTCTCCGATAAATACCTCTTGTTCTTTAGCGGATAAAATTTGTTTAGTATTATTTTCAACATCTATTTCATATACTACTAATCTTAGATTAGCCTTCAAAGAAGCAGAGTAAGTGAGACTTCTTTGTTTACATTCTAAAACATCAAATTTTGGTTTTTCTAATTTATAGGATATGTATTCCAAAGTTGACTTCTCAGAGCTATCATCAATCGGGAAAATACTTTTAAACACTTTATCTATACCTTTTGATAAAACATTCATTTGTTCATTTAACGCTTTAGATGAAAGAAACTCTTGATAGGAATTTTTTTGAACTTCAATTAGATTCGGTATCGATAAACCCTCAACGAGTTTACCGAAACTTTTTCTTATACTTTTTTTTTGAGTAAAAGATAATTCCATTAATTAGTTTATCACGAAAAGTATTTCGCAATAATTCTGTCTTAAATTTTTATTTACTTTAATTCTACTTTAGCGCCAGCAGCTTCAAGTTTTTTCTTAAATTCGTCAGCTTCTTTTTTAGGAACTCCAGCTTTAATTTCTTTTGGAGCTGCTTCAACTAAATCTTTAGCTTCTTTTAAACCTAAACCCGTTATTGCTCTTACTTCCTTAATAACATTAATTTTTTTGTCTCCGGCTGCAGCCAAAAATAAAGAAAATTCTGATTTTTCTTCTCCAGCTGGTGCTGCGCCAGGTGCTGCAGCTGCTGCTACTGGTGCCGCGGCTGTTACGCCCCATTTTTCTTCAAGTTGTTTTGAAAGCTCAGCAGCTTCTACAACTGTTAGTTTTGATAAATCATCTATAATCTTGTTTAAGTCTGACATTTTGGATCCTTGTAATTAATTTTTTAAACTCTTTGCGCGCGCTAAATTAGCAATTTTTGAGCCAGGTGCAAGTAAAATACTTACTAATTTTTGGGCTGGAGATGATAAAATACCCACAATTTTGGCCCTTGCTTCCTCTAAAGAAGGTAATGTGGCGATAATAGCCACCTCTTTTTGATCTAAAACCTTACCATCCATAAATCCAGCTACTATTTTTAGTTTATTGTGAGACTTTGCAAATTTTGTAAGAATTTTAGCTGTAGTAATTGCATCAGATGATAAAGCTGCAGCAGTTGGGCCTGTAAAATATTTTTCTAGATCTTTAACTGGTGTTTCCTTTATTGCTATTTTAGTTATTCTATTTTTAGTAACTTTAAAAAGTATTCCTTTTTCTCTCAATTGTTTTCTTAGCTCATCAAGTTCATTAACATTCAATCCTTGGTATTGCGCTATCATAACAGAGTTATTTGATGAAAAGTTTTTTTTCATTTCTTCTATATAGTTTTTTTTACTTTCCTTATTCATCATAATTAACCTTTGCCTCCTATTTTATAAGAAATGCCCATTGTAGATGTTACATAAATGTTTTTGATGAATTCTCCTTTGATATTTTCTGATTTTTCTTTTTTTAAAAATTCAATGAAAAATTTATAATTTTCTAAAAGTTTATCTTTTGAAAAACTTTTTCTACCAATAGACAGGGCTACATTACCATCTTTATCGTTCTTTACTTCTGTTAAACCACTTTTTAAATCTGAAACTGATTTCTTAATATCATTAGAAACTGTTCCTAATTTTGGGTTAGGCATTAAGCCTTTAGGACCTAGCACTTTACCAAATTTCCCTACTTTGCTCATCATGCCAGGAGTGCAAATTAATTTATCAAAATTTAATTTTCCAGCAGAAATATTTGAAAGTAAATCGTCAGATCCAGCTACATCGGCGCCGGATTTTTTTGCCTCTTCAATTTTTTCAGACTCACATAAAACTGCTATTTTTAATTTTTTTCCATTTCCATTAGGAAGTTTAACTGCAGATCTAAGATTAAAATCTCCACCTTTTGATTGTTTAGTATTAATTCTTAATGCCACGTCTATAGACTCATCGAATTTTGAAGTGCATGAATCTTTTACTGCATCAAATGTCTTATCGATTGTAATTTTTTCTTTGATTTTCTTTTTTTCAATTAGTTTATATCTTTTTGATCTTTTATTCATTACTCTTTAACCTCTATTCCCATAGATCTTGCAGATCCACAAATTATTTTAGTAGCTTCTTTCAAGTCAAAAGCATTAAGGTCTTTCATTTTTTCTTTGGCAATAGCCTCGGCCTGTTTCATAGTTATTGAGCCAGCAACTACTCTTCCAGGTTCTTTAGATCCACTTTTAAGTTTAGCTGCTTCTCTGATAAAATGTGACGCTGGCGGAGATTTAATAATAAAATCAAATTTTTTGTCTTTGTAAACTGTTATAACAACAGGCACTGGTTTTCCCATGAAAGATTTTGTTTTTTCATTAAATGCTTTACAAAATTCCATAATATTTATTCCTCTTTGTCCTAAAGCAGGACCTACAGGAGGAGCTGGATTAGCTTGCCCACCTTTAATTTGTAACTTTACGAAACCTGTTATTTCTTTTGCCATATCAGTTTTTTTCCACTTGATTAAACTCTAAATCTACTGGAGTTGCTCTACCAAATATAGAAACGGACACCTTTAGTCTAGACTTTTCTTCATCAATTTCTTCAATTAAACCAGAAAAGGATGCAAATGGACCGTCGCATACCTTAACTTTCTCCCCTATTTCAAAATTCATACCAGTTTTTTGATTTACAGCACTTTCTGAAACTTGTCCTAAAATTCTTTTAATTTCACTATCCGAAATTGGGGTTGGTTTGTCTGCAGAACCTAAGAAACCACTTACTTTTTGTAAATTTTTTATTAAATGATAAATTTGTTTGGTTAATTCAATTTTTATTAAAACGTAGCCAGGAAAATATTTTTTCTCTTTTTTAGATCTTTTTCCTTTTTTAACTTCTGTTACTTGATGAGTTGGTATTAAAAGTTGGTCTAAATTATTCTCTAATTTATGCCTTTTAAGCTCTTCTTTTATAGTCTCAACAACTTTTTTTTCAAATCCAGAGTATGCCTGAACAATATACCAGTTCATTTTAAAAGTTTATATTTAGAATTATATTTAATAAAAATCTTAAAATTTGATCCAATAATAAAAAGAAAATTGCTGCTATGGATGCTAATCCAAAAACCATAAGAGCGCCTGTTAAAGTATCTTTTTTTGATGGCCAAGATATTCTAAAAGCTTCCTGTTTTACTTCTTGAAAAAATTTTAAAGGGTTTCTCATAATTTAATTGGCAGGAGCGGAGGGAATCGAACCCACAGCCTCCGGTTTTGGAGACCGGCGCTCTACCAATTGAGCTACGCTCCTATTTAATTATCTTAGTTACTACGCCAGCTCCTACTGTTTTACCGCCTTCTCTTATGGCAAAATTTAAGTTTTGACTCATAGCAATTGGAGTAATTAATTTAACGCTAAACTTCCCATCGTCACCCGGCATTACCATCTCAGTGCCAGAAGGTAAAGTTACTTCGCCTGTAACATCTGTTGTTCTAAAATAAAATTGCGGTCTATATTTAGTAAAAAAAGGAGTGTGTCTTCCTCCCTCTTCTTTTTTTAATATATAGGCTTGGCATTCAAATTCAGTATGGGGTGTAACTGATCCAGGTTTAGCTAAAACTTGACCTCTTTGAACATCATCTCTTTCTACTCCTCTTAACAATGCTCCAATATTATCACCTGCTTCACCACTATCTAAAAGTTTTCTGAACATTTCAACACCGGTGCAAACGGATTTTTTAGTATCCGTAAT
>CACKXF010000002.1 GCA_902604065.1 uncultured Pelagibacteraceae bacterium
AGAAGTTGAAAGACTTTGTGACAACGTAATAATGATGAAGAATGGAGTTATAGTAGATAAAGGAACTTGTGACTCGCTCATAAAAAAACATGGCAGAAATAATTTAGAAGATACTTTTTTAAAATTAGCGAGGAATAAAAATGAACTGGCATAAAGTTTACGGCCTTAGCCTAAGACATTTTTACTTAATTAGAAGTTCATTTCCAAGAATTTTAGATCTTATTTACTGGCCAAGTATTCAAATTTTTCTTTGGGGTTTTATATCTAAATTTTTTACTTTAAGTTCTTCATATTATAATAATACGATTGGAGTAATTTTATCTGCAGCTATCTTGTACGATTTTCTTTTTCGATCTAGTATTAGCTATAATATGATGTTTTTAGAAGAAATTTGGAGTAGAAATTTTACTAATCTTTTTATATCTCCAATAAAAATCAAGGAAATAATTGCAGCTTTAACTTTAACTGCAATTGTGCGTACATTGATTGGAATGGTGCCAGCTGCACTGCTTGCTATACCTTTGTTTGGAGTATCGATTTTCAAAATTGGGTTACCTTTAATTTCTTTGCTACTGAGTTTGTATATATTTGGTATCACTTTAGGCTTACTAGTAACATCTGGATTAATAAGGTTTGGTCCATCATTTGAAAATATTGCCTGGGCAAGTCTTTTTTTCTTAGCTCCGTTAGGGTGCATATATTATCCAATCGAAATTTTACCAGACTGGCTTCAAATAATTGCAAAAATATTGCCTTTAGTGCATATATTTGAAGAGATGAGAAACATTTTAATTAACGACATTATAAGTTATACTAGGATTTTAATATCAATAAGCATATCTTTTTTTTATTTTTTATTTGGGGTTTTTGTTTTTTATATCTCTTATAACGGAGCAAAAAATAGAGGCACATTGATTAATATTGGAGAGTAGAATGCATAAAAAAATTGAAGATATTAAAAAAAATGAAGGATCACCCAAAGTTATAAAAAATCTTTTTAATAAAAAAGAGATAAATAAATTTTTAGATCTCTACAATTTACTTCCTACAACAGTTCATAATAAAAAACAAAATGTTATTAAAAAAAGATGGTTAATCGATTATGGCAAAGAATTAGAGGAATTATTTTATGAAAAAGTAAAAAATGAAATCGGTGATTTTAAATATGATAATTTAAAGACTGATGAAGGTGAAATTATTTATGGTTTGTTTCAGGAAAGTTATAATCCTATTGGGTTGCATATAGATGGTGGCTTTAATTTAGATGATTTAATTTACAAACAAACTTTAATTCCTCTCACTCCAGTAGGAAGTACTGTTATTTTTAAAAATAGGTTTTATGGAGAATCAACAAATTTTACAATCGATAGTGATGAATTATCAGTTAGAAAATTGAATTATGGTCAAAATAAAAGGTCAAATAAACATATAGGTATGTTTGGAGATAAACCTTTTAGCTCAGATGATCATAAGAAATATTTAGGTCATGAAAAGCTTGATAATCTTTTAGGTTTAGAAATAGATTTGGTTTATGAATGGGAACTGGGCTCTATGTTAATATTTGACAGGACTAATCTCCACTGCTCTTCTTCTAAAATAGATGGAAAAAAGATTGGTTTAACAACTTTTACAAAAAAATAAATTATGGCAATATATGATTGCTTTCAGTATTTTAATGAAGAACATATAGTTGATTTAAGGTTTAATATTTTAGATCAATCTATTGATTACTTTGTTGTTGTTGAGTCTACAGTAAACCATCAGGGCCAACCAAAAAAATTACAATTTGATATAAATAAATATCCTAAATTTAAAGATAAAATAAAATATATTATTGTAGATGATACACCAGAAAACATTAAGAAGCCTCATAAAGGAGGTGAGTCTTTAGTAGAGCAGCATCAAAGAAATTCTCTTATGAGAGTTTTGAGTAAAGCGCAAGACGAAGATATTATAATTTTGTCTGATGTTGATGAAATTCCAGATCTAAAAAAATTAAAATTATTTGATAAAAAAAAATTAGCTGTCTTTTCTCAAAAAATGTTTATGTATAAACTTAATCTTTTAAATTTGGATGAAAGTGGATGGCATGGATCAAAAATATGTTTAAAGAAAAATTTAAAATCTCCTCAATGGTTGAGAGATTTAAAATTCAAAAAATATCCCTTTTGGAGAATTGATAAACCGCAAAATATACAAATAATACCTGATGGAGGTTGGCATTTTGCCTATTTACAGAGTCCAGAAAATATTTCAAAAAAAATAAAATCTTTTGCTCATGGAGAATTTAATAAAGATCATTTAGTTGATGAAAAAAAAATAGCCTCCAAAATTGAAAAAGGTGAAGATGTTTTTGAGCGTGGATACAATATAAAAAAGATAGAGATAGATGAAACATTTCCACAATTTATTCAACTAAACAAAAAAGCTTTAAAAGATTGGATTGTTTAGTTTGGTGCGCCCGGAAGGATTTGAACCCTCAACCTTCTGATCCGAAGTCAGACGCTCTATCCAGTTGAGCTACGAACGCATAAATAGTAATTTAGATCAAATGAAAAATAAAACAATTAAAATTTCATCCAGTGATTTAGATATTGGGGAAAGACTTGATGTTTTTTTATCAAAAAAACTTAACGAATTTACTAGATCAAATATTAAAAAAATGATCAATTCAAAAAGGGTTAAGATCAATAATGTTTTAATAGTTTCTCAATCTAGAAAAATTAAAGCAGGAGATACAGTTAGTTTAACTTTTAAAATTGAAAAAAATGAAAAAATTCAACCTTCAAAAAAGAAGATAAAAATAATTTATGAAGATCAAGATTTAATTATTGTTAATAAACCACAAGGAATGGTAGTGCACCCTGGTGCTGGAAATAAAAATGATACTTTAGTTAATATTTTGCTAGGAAGTTATGGTCAAAAACTTTCAAATATTGGCGATCCGGCCAGACCTGGGATAGTTCATAGAATTGATAAAGATACTAGCGGTTTATTAGTAATAGCCAAAAATAATTTAGCTCATGCATTTCTTAGCAAACAATTCAGTGACCATTCAATAGAAAGAAAATACACTGCTCTTGTTTGGGGTGTATTAAGACCATTGAAAGGAAATATTGAAACCTTCATAACAAGGAGTAAAAAAAATAGACAATTAATGACAACAGATGACCATAGAGGAAAGAAAGCAATTACAAACTATACTACCTTGAAGGTTTATAATAAAAAAAATGTGCCTAAAATAAGTTTAGTTGAATTTGAATTAAAAACAGGGAGAACTCATCAAATTAGAGTGCACATGATTTTTAAAGGAACAAGCATATTGGGTGATAAAAAATATAAAAAAAGAAACAATAGATTTAAAAAAATAGATAAAAAATTTATCGAGATAATGAATTCTTTCGATGGACAAATTTTACACGCATCATCTTTAGGATTTATTCATCCAAGAAGCACAAAAAAATTAGAATTTAGCACTAAATTTCCTTCAAAATTCAAAAAAATAGTAGATTTTCTGGATAATTTACAGAATTGAAAAAAATCTATTAACATATAAATATTTACATATGAAAAAAAATAAAGAAATAACGAATTTACCAACTCCTACATCAGGTGGCTTATCTTTATATCTTGCTCAAATCAAAAAGTTTCCAATGCTTGATGCAGAAGAAGAATATATGTTAGCTAAAAACTGGAAAGATAGAGGTAATTTAAAGGCTGCCCATAAATTAGTCACTAGCCATTTAAGACTAGTAGCAAAAATAGCAATGGGATACAGAGGTTATGGTTTACCCGTAAATGAATTGATATCTGAGGGAAATATCGGTTTAATGCAAGCAGTCAAAAAGTTTGATCCAGATAAAGGATTTAGATTAGCTACTTATGCAATGTGGTGGATTAAAGCCGCCATTCAAGAGTATGTTCTAAGGTCATGGAGTCTTGTAAAAATGGGTACTACGACTGCTCAGAAAAAACTTTTTTTTAATTTAAAAAAGATAAAAAATCAAATTGCTCCAGGACAAGAGGGAGATTTAAGGGACAATCAGGTCAAAGAAATATCTAAAAGATTAGATGTGGACTCTAATGAAGTAATAAATATGAATAGAAGAATGATGGGGCAAGAAAAATCATTAAATAGTCCTATCAAAGATGGAGAGAATGATGAGTGGCAAGATTGGCTGGTAGACGAAAACCTAGATCAAGAATTAGTTTTATCTCAACAACAAGAATACGAAGATAGAAAAGAACTGTTAACCAATTCTATGAATATTTTAAATGACAGAGAAAAAGAAATTATTAAAGCTAGAAGATTAAGTGAAAAACCAAAAACTTTAGATGAGTTAAGTATTAAATTTAGAATTAGTAGAGAGCGAGTAAGGCAAATTGAAACGAAAGCATTTGAAAAACTTCAAAAATCAATGATAAATTCAAGTAAATCTAAAAATTTACTTCCCAAAAATTAGCAAACATCAAAAAGGATTTTCAATTAAAATTGTGTCTTTACGTTCCGGACTAGTAGAAATACTAGCTACTTTAGTTTCTATAAATTTTTCCAAACCTTTAATGTAATTTTGGGCATTTTTAGGTAATTTTTTAAATTTTTTGATGCCTTTAGTAGAGACTTGCCAGCCTTTAAAAGTTTTATAAATCGGTTTAACTTTCAATTGATCCTCTACCGCGGCTGGAAGATAGTCTATTTTCTTACCTTTTAACTTATACCCTATACACATTTTAATTTCATTTAACTCATCAAGAACATCTAATTTGGTAAGGGCAATACCGCTAATACCAGAAATCTTAATTGTTTGTCTTACTAAAACTCCATCAAACCATCCACATCTTCTTTTTCTACTGGTAACAGTTCCAAATTCTTTACCTCTTGTTCCAAGAATTTCACCAATATCATTTTTTAATTCAGTTGGAAAAGGCCCTTCGCCTACTCTAGTTGTATAAGCCTTTGTAATTCCTAAAACATAGTTAATTGTGTCTACACCACATCCTGTTCCAGTGGCTGCAGTAGAGGCTACAGTATTAGAAGATGTTACAAATGGATATGTTCCATGATCAACATCTAAAAGAATACCTTGAGCACCCTCAAATAATATTTTTTTGCCTTTTTGTTTAAATTCAT
This sequence comes from uncultured Pelagibacteraceae bacterium, assembly GCA_902604065.1. Classification (GTDB taxonomy): domain Bacteria; phylum Pseudomonadota; class Alphaproteobacteria; order Pelagibacterales; family Pelagibacteraceae; genus Pelagilacustribacter. Next base: position 5,132 of record CACKXF010000002.1, read on the forward strand.
CAATCTTTTTCCAAACTGGTTGTGAAAATTTTAATATTTTTGGTGCTATTTTTAATAATTCTTTTTTCAATTTATCTTTCTTAAAAGTTTTTTTTCCCAATCCTTTTCTAATAGCATTATGATGAATTAAAACTGTTTCTAATCTATGATCTAAATTACGTTCAGAAATTAAATCCATTACTCTAATTGATCTTCTTCCAATTTTATCTTCATAAGCTGGTCCTATACCTCTTCTAGTGGTCCCAATTTTCGCCTTTCCTGCTGCATCTTCTCTTATTTCATCCATTTCTTTATGAAAAGGAAGAATGAGATTTGCAGACTCCGAGATAATTAAATTTTTTTTACTTACATTTACACCCTTAGATTTAATCTCCTTAATTTCATCAAGTAATGCCCAAGGATCTATTACAACGCCATTACCTATTACTGAAATTTTATTTTTTCTAACTATTCCTGATGGTAACAACCTAAGTTTATAAGTTATTCCATCAATAACTAAAGTATGACCTGCATTATGACCGCCTTGAAAACGAACAACTACATCAGCTTCACTTGATAGCCAATCAACAATCTTTCCTTTTCCTTCATCTCCCCATTGAGATCCCACTACTACTACATTTTTCATTACTTATATTTCCTGTTTATTTTAATAGAGCTTAGGTGATTAATTGGTCCATGACCTTTTCCATATTTAAGATTAGTTTTTATAGAATGATTAACATATTTAATTCCAAGATCACAGGATTTAATTAAGTTTTTTCCACACGCAAAAAAAGTTGTTATGGCGCTAGATAAAGTACAGCCTGTGCCATGTGTATTGTTAGTTCTAATCTTTTTGTTTTTAAAAACTCTCATTTTTTGTTTGTTTAAAAAAACATCATTGATAAATTTTGATTTACTGTGACCGCCTTTAATTAATACATTTTTTACTCCTAAATTTAAAAGAATATTTGCAGCATTAATAGTATCTTCTAAACTTTTAATTTTTATTCCAGCTAAAACTTCAGCTTCAGGAATATTAGGAGTTATCATATAAACATTTTTTATTAATTTTTCTCTTAAAGTTTTAATTGCTTTTTTATCAATAAGTTGAAATCCTCCTTTGGCAACCATGACTGGGTCTAAAATAATTTTTTTTACCTTTATTTTTTTAAGAGCACGAATTACTGCAAAAATTACCTCTGAAGAATTTAGCATACCAATCTTTACCGCATCCGGATTTATATCTTTTGATGTAAATAAAATTTGTTTTTCTACTTCTTTTGGATTTATAGACACAACAGAACTAACTCCAGTGGTGTTTTGAGATGTAACTGCAGTAATAGCGGTCATTGCATATCCGCCTAACGCTGTTACGGTTTTGATATCTGCTTGAATACCTGCGCCACCAGAAGAGTCCGAGCCAGCAATTATTAGGATTTTAGAAGTAGGTTTCAAATTATTTTATAGATTGCTTAATTATTTTTATACATTTTTTTATTAAATCGCTGTCATATGACTCTGCCATAATCCTAATTTTAGGTTCTGTTCCAGATTTTCTAACAAGAATTCTTCCTTTTCGTGCTATTATATAATTCGCTCTTTTAATTGCTTTTTTACATTTTAACGAATTTATAATATTTTTATCTTTAACACTTACATTTTCCAAAATTTGGGGTAATGGTTTGAAAACATTTAATAATTGACTAGCTTTTTTTCCTTTTCTCAAAGAAAACAGAACTTCCAGCGCTACTAGTAAACCATCGCCGGTAGTAGCAAATTTACCCAAAATAATATGACCAGATTGTTCTCCTCCTAAATTAAAATTCAATTTTTTCATTTTTTCTTTTACGTATCTGTCTCCAACCTTAGATCTAAAAAACTTAATATTTTTATTTTTCAAAAATCTCTCTAGACCATAATTAGACATTAAAGTTCCTATAACCCCACCTTTTAATATTCTTTTAATTTTCCATCTTTGGGCAAGCATGGCTATGATTTGATCTCCATTTATAATTTTACCTTTTTCATCACACATTATTATTCTATCAGCATCGCCGTCAAAGGATATGCCAACATTAGCTTTAAATCTTTTAACTGCTGATTTTATTTTAGAAGTGTAGGTAGAGCCGCATTTTTCGTTGATATTCAAGCCGTTAGGTTTAATGCCTATAGAAACTACCTTAGCCCCAAGTTCACTCAAAAGCTTTGGTGCAGCTTTATAACTAGCTCCATTAGCGCAGTCTAAAACTATCTTGGTGCCTTTAAGATTAAAATTTTTTGGAAAATTATTTTTTAATATTTTAATGTAACGATCATTTCCGTCTTCTAATCTTTTTACCCGACCTAGTAATTTGGGATTTGTTAGCTGTTTTGTATTTTTAGTATCTATTAATTTTTCTATTTTTTTTTCTATTTTATCTGAAAGTTTCATACCATCTGGTCCAAATAGTTTTAAACCGTTATCATAATAAGGATTATGTGAAGCTGTTATCATTATACCCATATTTGCCTTCATGGATTTAGTCAGCATAGCAAGTCCGTTAGTTGGTAATGGTCCCAAAGTAAAAACATGCATCCCTCCTGACACCAAGCCAGATACGAGTGCTGGTTCTAACGTATATCCTGAAAGTCTTGTGTCCTTTGCAATAATTGCGACTTGTTTAGATTTTTTTTGATTTTTAAAATACGTGCCAGAAGCTAAACCAAATTTAAAAAATTTCTCTCCGGTTATGTTTCCTTTATTAACTGTTCCTCTTATACCGTCAGTACCAAAATATTTATTTTTCATTGATCTAATAATATTTTTTTATAAACTAATATTCCTTGTTTTACTTCATTAACATTGTGCACTCTAAAAATATTTACACCTTGAGATAATAAAAAAAGTATTGATGCTAAAGTTCCACCTGTTCTATCTATACTATCATTGTTTCCTGAAATTTGATTAATAAATCTTTTTCTTGAAGTTCCAACCAAAATAGGTAAACCTAGACTATGAAACAAAGATATTTTAGAAATTAAAGTCAAGTTATGTTTCAATTTTTTACCAAAACCTATTCCAGGATCTAAAATAATATTTCTATCTTTAAACCTATTATTAATATTATTTTCAAAAAAGTCATAGATATCCAGTAAAACATTTTTATATTTCGGGTTTTTTTGCATTGTTTTTGGTGTTCCTTGCATATGATGAAGAACTTTTGAAATTTTATATTTATAAGTTTTTTTCAGAGAATTCTTATCGTAACTAAAACCCGATACATCATTTATTAGGTCTACTCCACATTTGATACTTTTAATCATTAGATCAGACTTTCTAGTATCTATTGATAAACAAGTTTTTTTATATTTTATTTTAAATTTTTCCATTACGTGTTTAACTCTTTTCCATTCAACTTCGGAATTTAAAGTTTTAGATCCCGGTCTTGTAGACTCGCCCCCTACATCAATAATATCTGCACCAAATTTTATCATATTTGAAATATGTTTGAATGATTTGTTGTTTTTATTAAATTTTCCCCCGTCAGAAAAACTATCTGGTGTTAAATTTAAAATTCCCATTATAGTTGGTTTTGAAAAATCTATATTTTTAATAAAATTTTTTCGTTTCGTGATAATTTTTTTTAAATCTTTTTTGATCTTATTTCTTAGAGTTGGCCCTAGTGTTTTAATCTTCTTTAAATTTATTATTTTTGATGATACTTTATTATTGTTTCTAGATATAATTTCAATTTCATCGAATGATATATTGCTATTACCACACAAAGGTAGCGCAGATTTTTTTTTTATTAGTTTCTTTGCAATTGAACCGTATTTAAAATTACACGCCCTTGTGTAATATTTAATCATTTATTATACAACTGGTTTAGGTTTTAAGCCTATTGTTCCTAACGCTGAAGTTTCTTTATTATTTTCTTTTACGTTGCTTTCAAATGATCTAGTTGGTTTTTTATCCTTTAAAATCAGATCTCTTATTTCATCTCCAGACAAAGTTTCGTATATAAGTAATGCCTTTGCAATTTTATGTAAATCATCTATTTTTTCGGTTAAAACTTTTCTGGCTCTTTCATATCCTTTATCTACAATTTTTTTAACTTCTGAATCAACTTTTTTTGCTGTTTCTTCTGACATGTTTTGTTGTTTTGTCACTGATCTGCCTAGAAAAACTTCTTCCTCATTTTCTCCGTAAGCAATTGTGCCTAGTTCTTTACTCATTCCATATTTAGTAACCATATTTTTAGCCATCTTAGTGACCATGTCTATATCTGACGAAGCTCCTGATGTTACCTTGTCATGACCAAATATAATTTCTTCAGCTATTCTTCCGCCCATCGCTACTGCTATATCTGAATGCATTTTTTCCCTTGTTACTGAAAGCTGATCTCGCTCTGGCAATCTCATAACCATTCCTAAAGCTCTCCCTCTTGGAATGATTGTTGCTTTATGAATAGGATCTGATGCTTTTTCATTTAAAGCAACTATCGCATGACCGCCTTCATGGTAGGCGGTTAATTTTTTCTCATCTTCACTCATAACCATTGATCTTCTTTCAGCTCCCATCATTACCTTATCTTTAGCCTCTTCCACATCAGACATTGTAACTACTCTTTTATTTTTTCGGGCCGCAAGTAAAGCTGCTTCATTAACTAGATTTGCTAAATCTGCGCCTGAAAATCCAGGTGTACCTCTTGCTATAGTTCGTAATTTAACATCTGGACCGGTATTTATTTTTTTAATATGAACTTTTAAAATTGCTTCTCTACCGATTATATCTGGGTTGCCTACTACAACTTGCCTATCAAATCTACCTGGTCTAAGTAAAGCTGGGTCAAGAACATCTGGTCTATTAGTAGCTGCAATTAAAATTATTCCTTCATTTGTGTCAAAACCATCCATCTCAACTAGTAACTGATTTAAAGTTTGTTCACGTTCATCATTACCACCTCCAAGTCCTGCACCTCTACTTCGACCGACGGCATCTATCTCGTCTATAAAAATTATACAAGGTGAATTCTTTTTCCCTTGTTCAAACATATCTCTAACTCTTGAAGCACCAACTCCAACAAACATTTCGACAAAATCTGATCCTGAAATAGAAAAAAATGGAACATTAGCTTCACCCGCAATAGCCTTAGCTAATAAAGTTTTACCCGTACCTGGTGGACCAATTAATAGAGCACCTTTTGGAATTTTTCCACCTAATCTACTAAATTTTCTTGGATCTTTTAAAAATTCTACAATTTCTTCTACTTCTTCTTTAGCCTCTTCAACTCCAGCAACATCATTAAAAGTAACTTTACCTGTGGACTCATTTAAAAGTTTTGCTTTTGATCTTCCAAAACCCATTGCGCCACCTTTACCCCCTTGCATTTGTCTCATAAAAAATATCCAAACACCAATTAACAACAACATTGGAAACCATGAGAGTAGAATACCAAGCAATGAAGGCATTTTATCTTCTTTAGGAGAGGCATTTATATTAACTCCTTTTTCAGACAATTTCTCCACTAAGTTTGGATAATTTGGTGAAAAAGTAGTAAAGTTATTACCATCCGATAGTATTCCACTAATGCTGTTACCTTGGATATTAACTTCAACTACTCTACCGGATTCAACTTCATTTAAAAATTTTGAAAATGCTATTGGATTTTCTTTAAAACTGTTCTTATCTGGATTCTTAAATACATTAAATAAGCCAACTGATAAAAAGATGATCAGCGCCCACATTAGTAAGTTTTTTAAATTCATAATTCTTAAATAAGTATTTTTTTACAATAAACAAGTATATTTTAACACAAAGGTAGTTGTAAATAAGGCAAAATATCCCCTAAAAAAAAGAAATCTTAGCTTTTTACTACTTTTTTTATACTAATTGAATTTTCATTTTGACTAATGAGACACCCAGATAAATTATAGTTTAATTTTAGGCCTTGTGCATTTAAAGCAATAATTGCATTTTTAAGTTTTTTTGATCTAGGTGGATAATATGTTTTTGTTAAACTCCTAATGGTCTTTCCCAAAATTTTCAGTCTAATTTCCTCGTTGAAAGAGTAAAAATCAGTTTTTTTTATTAAGTAAATATTCGATTTTTTTGTAATAATAGTTTTGTAAATTTCGTCAAAATAAAATTTTATAGTATTACTAGTTGATTGTAAATTATCAATAGATTTTATGATCTGCTCTTCCTCAATGCCATATTTTCTTAAAATCGGAAGTAGCTTTCTAACTTTAACTCTTAAAAAATTATTATTTTTATTACTCGGGTCTTTTAAATAAGTGCCGAATACCTTTTTTGATATTGTTTTAAGGTCGGATTTTTTTATATGTAAAAATGGTCTATAAATCTTTACAGATTTATTAAGTTTGGTTTCTGCGTTCATCGAGGACAAGCCTTGTAATCCACTTCCTCTAGATAGTCGAATTAGAAATGTCTCTATTTGATCATCTCTGTGATGGGCAGTTAGAATGTATTTTATATTATTCTTTAAGCATTCTTTATATAATAAATCATATCTAATTTTCCTTGCATTATGTTGAATATTATTTTTAATAGTTTTTCTATTGTTTATTACTTTTAAATCAATTTTATACTTTTTTAACATACTTTTGAGTTTAAGAGACTCATTAAAAGAATTTTTTCTAATTCCATGATTAATATTAATATAGAAAAAAATATGCTTATTTTTTTCATACTCTAGAGCTTTGCATAAAGCTGCAAGAGCAAGACTATCTGGACCTCCGGATGTAGCTATTAAAAAAGATTTGGTTTTTATAGACTCAATCTTTTTTTTAAAATTATTGTATAGTTCTGAAATTTGCTTAAATTTTTTAAAGCAATTTTTATGACTTAGAACAATTGAATTTTTTTTGTTCATATTGTGCTTTTTGTAGCACAGACTTGCTTGCTTTTGGATATTGTTTTTTGATTCCTGTAATCATTGTACAACCCTGGTCTTTTTCTCCAAGTTGCACCATGGTGATACCAAGCTTTAATAAATTGTCTGGGGCTTTCTGGCTTTTTGGATAATTTTGATATCCATCTAAGTAAGCTGTTGCAGCATCTGAATATAATTGCCTAATTCGAAATGTTTCTCCGTACCAGTACTGTGCATTTCCTGCAAGATCGTGATCTTTATTTTTATCAATAAATTCTTTTAACGCAAATTCAGCTGTCTCATAATCACCTATTTTCATAAAGCTTATTGCAAAATCATATTGTTCATTTGGAGATTTATTTGGAAGTAATGACTCTGATCTACTAGTTTCAGTTGTGACTACTGCGGCCGTTGTTCCAACAGAATTTGTTTCTTGCTCCTTCGGTAACGAACTTGTTGAATAGCCTGGGTCTGCTCCAAAATCTTGGGGTTTACTTGTTCCAGGAAGTTTAGCTTTAGCTTTTTTTTTATTTTTATTTGGTTGAACTTGAGATGAATTTTCTAAATCTGAAAACCTTAATTGATTATCAGATTGTATTTTTGTTAATCTTGAAGAAAGCTTATCCATCTTAAAATTGATCTCTTCAAATTTATTAGTAAGTTTTCTAAATTGTTCTTCTATTTCATTTAAACGTAACAGATGCTTAGTGAGAACATCTTCATTAAGATTATTAGTTGAAGAATTAGAGTTTTCTACGATGCTTGATTTGGAGTAAATTACTTTTTCTAATGTTTTAAGATCTTGAGAAATTATTTGGATTTGAGAAATAACACCTTCTAATTTTTCGTCTGATTTAGATATTCCTAAAAAAGAATAAGATAAAAACCACGACACTAAAAAAATCAGAAAATTTTTTTTTAAAGCTCTCATAAAATTGATTTAAAGATATATAATGGCAAAAAAAAGACCCTTCATTTATGAAGGGTCTTTAATTCGATTAAAATTTTAATTATTTTACTTTAACTGTAACTGATCTTCTATTTTGAGACCAAGCTAAAGGAGTAGATTCTGTATTTACAGGTCTCTCTTTACCATAACTAATCACAGACATTCTTTTGCCTGAAATACCATAAGTCATTAAATAATCTTTTACAGCGTTAGCTCTTCTTTCGCCTAAAGCCAAGTTAAATTCTCTAGTTCCTCTTTCGTCAGCATGTCCTTCTATTGTAACATTTAATTTTTTATTTTTTCTTAAGTAAGTCGCTTGTTTTCTTAAAGTTTCTCTTGAAGCAGAAGTTAAAGATGATTTATTAGTAGCAAAAAATACTCTATCTTTTACTCCACTAGCTAAATATTCAACTGTATCCGTTCCAGTGTAAACATCACCTGACGTTTGTGATTTTTTTGCAGTTGAACATGCGCTTAGTGCAAGTGTTGCAAAAAGAATTAAAAATAAATTTCTTAAATTTTTTATAAATTTCATTGTATCCCCTAGGTTGTTTAGATTAATATTTCAAATTATATTAAAACATTCAAGCCTTAATTAAGCAATAAATACCTCACTTTGATAACAATGAAGACCAAGATGGGTCTGAAGCGTCTGTTTCAGTAGATATTTTTCTCTCATTATAGCCTGTAATATCAATTGACCATAATTTTGCTGTAAATCCTTTTCCTTTAGCTCCTGATTTTGTTTCTCTATAAAAAACTAAAACTCTTCCATTAGGTGACCATGAAGGAGCTTCTTGGTAAAAATTTTCTGTTAACAGTCTTTCTCCACTTCCATCGGTTCTCATAACACCTATATAAAATTTCCCATTTCTAACTTTTGTAAAAGCAATTAAATCTCCTCTTGGTGACCAGACAGGAGTACCGTATATTCCTTTTCCAAAAGTAATCCTTTTGACGTTACTACCATCACTTTTCATTACATAAATTTGTTGAAGACCACTTCTATCAGAATTAAAGCATATGTATTTTCCATCAGGTGAATATGATGGGGATGTATCAATAGAGGAGTGTTCTGTTATTCTTTCAACTACTCGAGACTCTAAATCCATTGTAAAGATATCTGAGTTGCCATCTTTAGCAAAACTCATAATTATTTTTTTTCCATCAGGTGAAAATCTTGGTGCAAATGTCATGCCAGGAAAATTACCAACTACCTCTTGTTTACCAGTTTCAATATCAAGCAAATAAACTCTTGGTAGATTTCTAAAATAAGACAAATAAGTAACCATTTGATTGCTAGGATTAAATCTTGGTGTCAAAACTAATTCATTTCCTAAAGTTAAATATTTAGTTCTAGCTCCATCTTGATCCATAATAGCAAGTTTTTTTATTCTTTGATCTTTAGGACCACTCTCCGCAACATAAATAATTCTTGTATCAAAATATCCTGACTCCCCTGTTAATCTCTCATAAATTTTATCTGAAATTATATGCGCTACTCTTCTCCAATTAGATGGGGTAGTAGTAAAAGCTAGAGCAACCATTTCCTTTGAAGCTGTTAAATCCCAAAGTCTAAATTCTACTTTTAATTTATTGTTCTTTACAGATAGTTTTCCTGTCACTAAGGCTTGAGCTTTTATTAATTTCCAGTCTTCGAACCTTGGCTTAAGGTGGGCAATATCAGGTTTTTGAACAAAAGCTTCCTTTTTAAGAGGGTTAAATAATCCAGTTGATCTAAAGTTGTTTTCTATAATTTTTGAAATTTGTGTGCCCAAATCTTTTATTTTTAAATCTTTAATTGACTCAGAAGCTTTCTCGACGTGAAGGGGTGAAACTGCAATCGGTAGTGGATCCAGATTACCCCTTGTAATATCTATTTTAATTAAAGCAAATAAATTTGATATGGAAAATAAATATAGTATAGAGATTAATATAATTTTTTTCATATTTATCCTTTTAGCATTTCAGTAGGATCAAAGTTTAGTTGAATATTTTTCCATTTTTCGTATCCAGTTGGTGGGACTCTTAGAGGCTGACAAAGTCTTACAGCCCTTAGAGCACTTTCTGCTAATATCTTATAAAATTTTTGTCCTGGCATATTCATTCTTTGATGGTCCATTATTTCTGATTTTAAAATAGTACCGTCTTTTTTTAATTCAAGCTTTAGTCTCACTAATAAATCTTTGTCATATGGCAAGCCAAGAGGAACACTCCAACATCCAAATATTTGTGCTCTTAAGGCATCTTCCTCAGAAAGTGTTAATCCAGTTGCAAAAGAATTTTTAACACTGCTTTGTGTCAATTTATTGTTTTCTTCATATTCTTGAACCGCCTGTTCTTCTTTTGCTTTATCTATTAATGCTGCAATTTCATTTGTATTAATAAGTTCATCTTTTTCAAATTCTGATGATTGTCTTATTTGAGGTTTTATTTCTTCTGGATTTTGCTTCTTCTTAACTAATTGTTTTTTTTCTTTTTTAACATCTGGAAGAGGTATTCTGTCTGGCTTTTCTTTTGCTTTAGCAGAAGGTGGGGCCTGTTCAGATACTACTCTTTTTTCATCTTTTTTAACTTTATCAATAATCTTTCTAGCTTTAGGTGCAAAAGGAATTTGAGTTTTGTCTGAAATCTGAATAAGTTCCACTGAGACTATTGGAGGCAATGATATTGGCTCTCTAGTCATAAAAGGTAGTGACAAAGCAGTTACAATAATCATCATTATATGAAATGATATTGAAAATATTAAACCTTTTGTCATAAATCATTTAATTCTTATAAGGTTCTGAAATTAGAGCAACTTTTGAAAATCCTGCTCCAGAGAGAGTACCCATAACCTCTAATACTCGTCCATAATTAATTGTCTTATCTCCTCTAACATAAATTCTAGTATCAGTTCTATTTTTTGCAATTGCTAAAAGTTTTGGAACCATTTTGTTATAACTAACTTTATGTTCTTGAATAAAAACTTCACCTTTAGAATTAATTGATAAAGTTAAAGGTTCTTGATCATCGGGAAGAGAGTCCGCAGCTGACTCTGGTAAATCTACTTGAACTCCTACAGTTAATAAAGGAGCTGTTACCATAAATATTATTAACAAAACCAACATTACATCTACAAAAGGTGTAACATTTATTTCGCTCATTGGTTCATTTTTTGAGCGTTTGAAATTAAAAGACATAATTTTAAATTATTGAGAGAAACCTTTTACAAAAGTTATCGATTCTTGAAATATATCTTTTCATGTCACTATTAAATTTATTATAAGCTATCACTGCGGGAATGGCTGCTAGCAATCCAAGAGCTGTTGCAAATAAAGCCTCTGCTATACCAGGAGCAACTATTGCTAAACTAGTGTTTCTAGAAATCGCTATAGATTGAAAAGAATTCATTATACCCCAAACTGTTCCGAATAACCCTATGAATGGAGCCGTAGCACCGACTGTTGCAAGGAAAGTAAAGTTTTTTTCAATTTTTTTAATTTGATTATCAGTATTAATTTCTAAAACTCTTTCAACTCTAGCTAGTTGAACGGCTGAGGACTTAGATCTGGTTTTTCTAAGTTCTGTCATAGCGGATCTAAAGATTAAAACTGCAGGATCTTCAGTTTTTACAGGTAAGTTGTTCTCAAAACTTTCTGCAGATTTAGCTTTCCAAAATTTATTCTCGAAATCTGTTATAGAAATATTTATTTTCTTAAATAACTTATATTTATCAAAAATTAATGCCCATGAATAAACTGATGCTGCAATAAGAATTATAATTACTGACTTGACTACAAAATCTGCTCTTAAAAATAAGCTCCATAATGAAAAATCAGTGCTGCCACCTAGACCTACTATTTGTGATGCTATTTCTTGTTCCATTACAATTCATTACTTTTAGAATGTGTCATGAATTAGACTATGAATATATAAACTAGGTATTATTTTGTCTTTTTAAATCAGTTTCGCTATAAAAACGCGCTATTAAAATTGCATCAGACTTATTTACATCCTTTTTTTTACTTAATTTTTCAGCTAATGAAGGATACATTTCGATAGTTTTTGTCCTACTGGCATCTTTTGAGGATTTCAATAAATCAAAATGTTTTTTCCACTTAGAAGGTCTCACAAAAAAAATCGGTATCTTTAAAGCTGCACTAATACCTTTAATGGCTCCAAATGTTTGACCAAAATTAAACATACTAGTTACGCCTTGACCTGGCATTGCATTTACTTGTTCCACTACAACAACTGTATTATTTATATCTAGAGTATTTTTTTCAATATACTGAGCCAAATGTGCGCTATTCAATTGTCTTTTATTTTTCTTACCTTCTGACATAACAGGAATATCAATTATATCGATAACTTTATTTTCTTCTAAAATGGCTACAGCTCCGCTTAATCCAGGGTCTATTCCAAAAATTCTCATTTTATTTCTTTGTTAAAATTTACAATTAATAAATATATTTTGTATATCATCTAATTCATCTAGGTCTTCAAGCATTACTAATGCTTTGGATTTGTTTTCCTTTGAAAGTTCAATAGTACTATGAGATCTCCATTCTATACCAGAGTATATTAATTTGTTTACTTTTTCTTCAATTAAATTTTTAACTTTATAAAAGTCTTTCATTTCACTTATGATCTCATGAAAATTTGAATAGCTTATACAATCTTTTGCCCCTGAATTAATCGCCAATTCTAAAGCTTGATCGTCTTTTAAATATTTTTTTTCAAATTGAATTACACCACAATTGTAAAATAAATGAGCTGTGGATCCATTTTCACCTAATCTACCCCCATTTTTTTGCAAAATTGTCCTTATGCTAGAAGCTGTTCTATTTTTATTATCTGTTAATGTTTCTATAATCATCGCGGTATTTGAAACTCCATATCCTTCATATCTTAAATTTTCATAATTGCTATTGTTGTTAATTTTAGATTTATTTATTGCACGATTAATATTATCTTTTGGCATGTTGGCTTGTTTAGCTAGTTGAATTGCTGATCTTAATCTTGGATTAGAATCTGGATCAGGATCTCCAAGTTTAGCTGCTACAGTGATTTCCCTAGATAATTTTGAAAAAAGTTTAGATCTCTCTTTGTCTTGTCTCCCTTTTTTGTGTTTAATTCCTGCCCAATGAGAATGACCTGCCATTATTTTTTTTCTTGTAACACTCCACCTAAAATAATTTGATTAACTTTTTTAGCTAAACCTGAGTTCTCATCAGCTTCAACAATAACTCCACAAATACTTGCTTTTCCAGTCGATGGAAAATGCTGTTTAGCAGATGGATCTTTTAAAAATCTTTTTAAAGAATTTTCTTTATTCATTCCAATTACAGAGTCATAATCCCCGCACATTCCTAGATCTGACTGATAAGCAGTGCCTTTGTTTAATATTTTTGTATCAGATGTAGGTACGTGGGTGTGAGTACCAACTACACTTGTTACTTTACCATCTAAGAAATGTCCCATTGCCATTTTTTCACTTGTAATCTCCCCATGAAAGTCAACAATTATAAAATCAACGTTTTCCTTAAGCTTTATTTTTTTAATTAATTTTCTAGCAGAAACAAAGACATCTTCACTTTTTTTCATAAACACATTTCCAATCAAATTAATTACAGCAATTTTTTTATTTTTGATTTTAAAAATTCCAAATCCATTTCCTGGTTGACCTTCAAATAAGTTAGATGGCCTTATTAATCTTTTTTCGTGATCAATGACATCTAAAATTTCTTTTTGATCCCAAATATGATTTCCACTAGTAATGACATCTACACCTATATTTAATAAATCTTGAAGATTTTGTTTCGTAATTCCTTTACCGGTTTCTGCAGCATTCTCTCCATTAGCAATAGTGAAGTCTATATTTTTATCTTTAATAATATTTTTTAAGTTTAATTTTAGAGCCTCCATACCCGATGTTCCACATACATCACCAAGAATTAATATTTTCATCATTTAAAGCCTTTCTCTGTAAATATTTTATCCAAACCAATATCATGCTTTTTGCTAGGTAATTTGTGATATTTTTGGAATGAAAAACCTATTCCTATTGTTTCAACTTCTTTGTTTTGTTTAATATATTTGCCAAGTAGTTTGTCATAGTACCCTTTGCCATAACCTAATCTAGATTTGAAATCATCGTAAGCAAGAAGAGGAACTAAAATTATATCTGGTAAGAGTGATTTATTAGAACTAAGAGGTTCTAAAATACCAAATTTATTCATTTTTAAAATATCTTTATTTTTCCATTTTAAAAATTTCATATTATTTTTCTTTTTTATCACCGGTAAAAGAGTAATTATTTTACTGAATTTTATATTTTGAAATATCTTTAGAATATTAAACTCGTAGTTTACAGGATAATATAAACATAAAATAATTTGATTTTTCTTTTTATATTTTTTTTTTATGTAATTTAAAAGAGGATTAAAAATATTGGGATTAACTTCAAAATACTTCTTTTTCCTTAAACGTGAAAATTTTTTTCTTAATTTATCTTTAGCAATCATTACTGAATTTTAGATGTAGATTCAGCATTTTTAATGATTTTTTCGAGTGATCTTGTAGTCTTATCAAGCATATTTTCGTAAGATGTACTTGTTTCCTCAATGCTTTTTCTAAAATTTTCTATTTCTTCATTTAAATTTTTAATTTCATCTTCTTTTGTGTCTTTGTAGTCATAAGCTAAAGATTTAAGTTCTTTAAATTTTTTTGAGAGGATTTCTAGTTTATTTTTTTGTTCACTTATTCTTTGCTTTAAATCAAAGTGTTCATCTATAAGTTTAATAGAGGTTATTAGTAAAAGTTTATTTTCTCCAATATTTCCTAGTTTAGATTTTAATTCTAAATATTTTTTATCTAAAAAAGAGGTTAATTTTTTTAAAGACTCCTCTTGCCCATCATCACATGATAGAAGATAGTCCTTTCCATTAAACTTAATGTTTACATTTGCCATTTTTCTATTTCCTCTACTAAGCTTTGTGTTTCTTGATTAAGGTCATTAATATCTTGATTGAATTTTTTTTCAAATTCAGATTTTTTTCTTAATTCATTTTGTAATTTAACAATTTTTTCACTAAGATATTTATGCTCTTTTAATAAATCTTGATTTTTCTTTTCTATCTCTTTTTTTTCATTTAATAATATGTCTCTTTTAGCTTTTAAATCTGTTGCATTTTCAAGCTGTGAATAACTTGTTTGCAAATTGCTCACTTTATCAATCAGCTTAATTAAATTACTTTCTTTTTTTTCAAAATTTTTCATAAAAATATTATATCACATTATTGATATACTTATATTAACTCTATATAGGTATCTTGAAGTGAATATTAAACTTAGTGAATTATCAAACGCAATTAGATTTTTATCTATCGATGCTGTCCAAAAAGCCAATTCTGGTCACCCCGGTATGCCGATGGGAATGGCAGATGTTGCTACAGTATTATTTAAATACCACCTGAGGTTTAATCCCAAAAATCCTTCCTGGATTAATAGAGATAGATTTATTTTATCGGCAGGGCACGGATCCATGTTGTTGTACTCTTTGCTATATCTTACAGGTTATGAGAGTGTAAAGTTAGATGATATTAAAAATTTTAGACAACTCAATTCAATTTGCGCAGGTCATCCAGAATATATTCTAAACTCAGGTATTGAAACTACCACAGGTCCTTTGGGACAAGGATTGGCCAATTCTGTTGGTTTAGCAATCGCTTCGGAGATTTATAAAAAAAAATTCTCATCAAAAATTATAAACAATAAAACCTATGTAATAGCTAGCGATGGAGATTTAATGGAAGGAATTAGTCATGAAGCTATGAGTTTAGCAGGTCATTTAAAGTTAAAAAATTTAATAGTTTTTTTTGACAATAATAAAATTTCAATTGATGGCTCAACATCGTTAAGTGTCTCAGATAATTATAAAAAAAGGTTCGAGTCTTACGGTTGGAATTTTGTCGAAATTAATGGACATAACGAAAAACAAATTAATAGCGCAATAAACAAAGCTAAAAAGTCTAACAAGCCAACATTAATTTCTTGTAAGACTGTAATAGGCTATGGATCTCCTAATAAATCAGGAAAATCATCTTCACATGGCTCGCCGTTAGGTGAGGAAGAAATAAATTTAGTCAGAAAGAAATTGAAATGGCCTCATCCTCCATTTGAAATACCAGATAGTATATTAAAAGAATGGAGAAAAATTGGGGATCAAGGAGTAAATTTAGAAAAAAAATGGCTGAATGAACTTAATAAAGGCAAAGAAGAAATTAAAAAAAGATTTAATGATTTAAATAATAATATTTTAAAAGATAATTTAAACAACTTAATTGTTTCAGAAAAAGAAAAATATTTCAAAGATAAGCCTTCGATGGCAACTAGACAATGTTCTATGAATGTCATAGAAAATCTTAAAAGTCTAATGAACAATTTAATAGGAGGTTCTGCAGACTTAAGCGGTTCAAACAATACAAAAGTTTCCAACTCTGTAATAATAAATTCTAAGAATTTCGAAGGCAATTATATTCACTACGGTGTTAGAGAACACGGCATGGCTGCAGCTATGAATGGTATTGCGCTTTATCACAATTTAATTCCATATGGAGGCACTTTTTTAATATTTTCTGATTATTGTAAACCTGCAATAAGACTATCAGCATTAATGGGTTTAAGAGTTATATACATATTTTCACATGACTCGATTGGCCTAGGAGAAGATGGGCCTACTCATCAACCTATTGAGCAATTAGCAGGTTTAAGAGCAATTCCAAATTTAAATGTATTCAGACCTGCAGATATCAACGAAACTCTAGAATGCTGGCAAGCTTCTTTAGATAATAACAAAGGGCCTAGCGCAATAATATTATCAAGGCAAAAATTAAATTATATAAGCAAACTTCCTTTAGAAAAAAATAAATGTTTACTTGGAGGATATGAAGTTAATGTTTCTTCCCATGATAATAAAGTTACAATTATTGCATCCGGCTCAGAAGTTGACTTAGCGCTTGAAACCCAGAAGGAACTTGTGGAATTAGGCATACACTCTAAGGTGGTTTCTATGCCTTGCCAAGAATTATTTGATAAGCAAAGTGATGTCTATAAAGATAAAATACTTGAAAAAGATAATCTAATTATTTCTATTGAAGCTGGAAGTGTCAGCTGTTGGTATAAATATTTAAAAAATAGTGATTTAGCTTTTGGAATTGATAAGTTTGGTAAAAGTGCTCCTTATAAAGAAATATTCGAGAATATGGATTTGAGCACAAATAAGATTGTTTCAATAGTTCAAAAAAAAATTAGAAAATAAATAATTCTACTCTTATGAACAAAATAAAAGAATTCAACAATGAGATTAATATAGAGAACAAAAAAATTATTTTAAGGTCGGATTTTAATGTGCCTATAGTTGATCAAAATATTAAGGACAAAACCAGAATTGATTTGAGTATTCCCTTCATAAAAGAACTTGTTGCGAGAAAAGCAAAAGTTTATTTAATATCACACCTTGGGAGGCCAAACAGCAAAATTGAAAAAAATTTATCATTAGAACCAATCTTC
This sequence comes from uncultured Pelagibacteraceae bacterium, assembly GCA_902604065.1. GTDB lineage: Bacteria > Pseudomonadota > Alphaproteobacteria > Pelagibacterales > Pelagibacteraceae > Pelagilacustribacter. The sequence goes on from CACKXF010000002.1 coordinate 22,493, forward strand.
AGATATTTAAAAGAAAAAATAAAAAGTAATATTTATTTCTATTCTGAAAAGATTAACAACGAAACTGTAAATAAAACTTCATTTTTAAAAAATAGTGAAGTGATGTTATTTGAAAATATAAGATTTAATAAGGGTGAAATAGATAATGACGAAGAGTTTGCTAAAAATTTATCTAATTTAGGTGATATTTATATTAATGATGCTTTTTCGTCTTCCCACAGAAAACAAGCCTCGATACACAAAATAACAGAATATTTGAAAAGTACTTATGCTGGACCGTTACTTATGAAAGAAATTAAAGCAATAAATATGATCTTAAATAATAAAAAAAATCCTGTCACCTGTATAATTGGAGGAGCAAAAATTTCTACAAAAATTGGAGTAATTTTATCTTTAATACAAAAAGTCGATAATCTTATCATTGTAGGTGCTATGGCTAATAACTTCTTAAAATACAAAGGAAATAATATTGGAAATTCATTAATTGAAGAAAATACGGATAAAATCATAAAAGAAATATATGATATGGCTAATCTTAAAAATTGTCAGATAATCACACCTATTGATTTTGGTGTTTCAAAAAAAATTAATGGAAATTCAATTATTAAAAATGAAAAAAATTTAAAAGATGATGAAATTATTTTGGATATAGGTCCTAAAACAATAGAAAAGATTAATAATATAATTGAAAAGTCAAAAACAGTTATGTGGAATGGTCCAGCAGGCTACTTTGAAAACAAAAACTTTTTGAAAGGTACTATTTCAATAGCTAGAAAAATTTCAGATAGAACAATTAAAGACTCCTTAATATCAATTGTAGGTGGTGGGGACACTATCTCTGCAATCCAAAATAATATGTCTGAGCTAAATTTTACACACTTATCAACAGCAGGTGGTGCTTTTTTAGAATACATAGAAGGAAAAAACTTGCCTGGAATAGAAGTTTTAAAATAAAAACTATCTTATGGATATTCGAGAAATAGCAAAAAGAATGTGCGCAAAAGGTAAAGGAATTTTAGCTGCTGATGAAAGCACAGGAACAATAGCAAAAAGATTTAAGAGCATTAATGTAGAAAATTTAGAAAAAAATAGATTAATTTTCAGACAAACATTATTCAATTCAAGTGGTATGAAAGATTATATAGGGGGCGTCATTCTTTTTGATGAAACAATCAAACAAAAAACAACTTTGGGCTTAACCATCCCAGAATTAATTAAACAGCATGGTTCTATACCAGGAATAAAAGTTGATAAAGGGGCAAAACCAATGGCTGGCTCAAATGAAGAAACTATTACTGAAGGTTTAGATGGATTAAGAGAGAGGTTAAAAGAATATTATGATCTTGGTGCTAGATTTACCAAATGGAGAGCAGTTTATAAAATAAGTAATAAATATCCATCATTGCAATCAATTAAATCAAATGCGCACGCTCTAGCAAGATATTCTGCTTTGGTACAAGAAGCTAAGATGGTTCCAATAGTTGAGCCTGAGGTTTTAATGGATGGATCACACGATATAGATAAATGTTATAAAGTGACTACTGATGTTTTAAATGAATGTTATAATGAACTTGAAATACACAAGGTTGATCTGAAAGGAACTGTTTTAAAACCTAATATGATTATACCTGGATCTGAGTGTAAAAATAAATCGAGTTCACAAGAGATTGCTGAAAAAACATTAGATTGTCTTAAAAAAAATGTTCCTAGCGATGTTCCTGGTATAGCTTTTTTATCTGGTGGGCAGTCTGAAATTGAAGCTAGTAAAAATTTAAATGAAATTAACAAAATAAATAACTCAAATTTTTTGATAACTTTTTCTTATGGTAGAGGTTTACAAGCAAGCGCTTTAAAAGAATTTGGTAAAGATCAAGAAAATCTTAAAAATATTCAAATGGCTTTTAACCATAGAGCTAAAATGAACGGTCTTTCTTCCAAAGGAGAGTGGTTAGAGGATTTAGAAAAAGGGTCAGCGGCTTAAAAATTTGAAGAGACTAGTATATTTAATTTCTCCTGATAAAATCAATAAATATTTTTATAAAGATTTAGATGAGGTTTTATCTTATGGAAATACAAAATTTTTCCAATTAAGATTAAAAAACATTAAAAAAAATAATATTTTAAAAATAGGAAAAGCAATAAGAAAAGTTACAAATAAGCATAAAGTTTATTTTATTATTAATGATAAATATAACCTAGTCCCAAAAATGAAGGCAGATGGTTGTCATATGGGACAACTTGATGGATCAACAAAAAAAGCTAGAAAGAAAATAAAACAAAAAATTTTAGGTATTACTTGTCATAACTCAAAAAGACTTGCGTTAAGAGCCTATAAAGATCAAGCAACTTATTTAGCTTTTGGCTCATTTTTTAAATCTAAGCTTAAGCCAAATGCAAGAAAAGCAAATTTGAGTATTTTAAAATGGTCAAAAAAAAATATTAATATACCAATCGTAGCAATCGGTGGAATAAATAATTTAAATTATAAAAAATTGTTAAAATCAGGAGCTAAATATATTGCAATATCTAGTTTTATTTGGAATAACCCAAAATTAAAACCATTTGAAGCGATAAAAAAATTTAATTTATGAAGATTACTGCTAATGAGATAAAGACTGGGATGCTAATCGAGCACAAAGATGATTTATGGACAGTCTTAAAAACTCAACATGTTAAACCAGGTAAAGGCGGTGCATTCAATCAGGTAGAACTTAAAAGTGTTATAAAAGGAACTAAACTTAATGAAAGATTTAGATCTAACGAAACTCTTGAAAAGGCAGAAGTTGAAGAAAAAAAATTTAATTTTCTCTACTCTGATGAACAAAATTGTTATTTTATGGACAATGTCTCTTTTGAGCAGGTTTCGATGGAAAAAAATTTAATAGAAGATAAAGAAAAATTGTTAAAGGAAAATCTCGAGGTTGTAATTTCACTTTTGAATGAAAAACCTATCTCGCTAGAATTACCAAAAAATATTGAGTGTACTGTTGAAAGTACGGACGGAGTTGTAAAAGGTCAAACTGCTGCATCTTCGTATAAACCAGCAAAATTAGATAATGGCATTATGATATCAGTCCCACCTTTTATTGAGAATGGAGATAAAATAATAATTGACTCAAGAAATTTAGAATACGTAAAAAAAAATAATTGAAATGAGATTAAATTCACCAAAATTAAATCTAATTTATAAAGCCTGTATGAAAGCATCTAAATCTTTAATTAGAGATTTTGGAGAAGTAGAAAAACTTCAAGTTTCGTCTAAGGGGCCAGGAGATTTTGTTTCTTCAGCAGATAAAAGAACAGAAAAGATAATAATTAATGAATTGCTAAATGCTCAACCTGACTATGGAATTTTGAGTGAAGAGGCAGGAGTAATTAATGAAAAAAATAAAAGCAATAGATGGATAATAGATCCTATTGATGGGACAAGTAATTTTTTAAATGGAATTCCCCATTTTTCAATCTCAATTGGATATGAAGAAAATAATGAAATTAAATGTGGATTAATATTTGACCCAATAAAAAATGAACTTTTTTTTGCTGAAAAAGGTAATGGAGCGTTTATGAATAATTCTAGAATTAGAGTTTCAAAAAAAAAATCATTAAAAAATTCTATTCTAGCAACTGGTGGACCAAAGTTTAATAGCAAAAAAAAAAATTTAATTCTTGAGGAATATGTAGAAATATCAAAAAAAATTGATACTCCCATAAGAAAGTTTGGTAGCGCATCATTAGATATTGTTAATGTTGCGTGTGGTAGATTTGATGGTTTTTGGCAAAGAGAATTAAATTATTGGGATATAGCTGCTGCTGAAATAATTTTAAAAGAATCCGGAGGTTACATTGAAAACTTTGAGCTTCAAGAAAAAGATTTAAATAAAAAGAATATAATTGCATCAAATTCACTAATACACACAGATTTATTGAGTTTAATTACAAAAAAAAATATTGTGTAATTTTAATTATTAATATATTAGTCGTTTCATGAAAAAAAAAATACATCCTAATTATCATAAAATTAAAGTTGTCATGACAGATGGCAGTGAATTTGAAACTAAATCTACTTGGGGCAAAGAGAATGATGTGCTTAAATTAGATATTGATCCAAAATCTCATTTTGCTTGGACAGGTGGATCTCAGAAAATTTTAGATAAAGGTAGAGTAAGTAAATATAATAAAAAATTTAGTAATTTAAGAAAAAAATAAAATATGCAAGAATTTCCTTTCATGCCAAAAGCCACAGCTGTTTGGTTGGTAGAAAACACAAATTTAACGTTTAAACAAATTGCGAAGTTTTGTAATCTTCATGAACTTGAAATTAAAGGAATAGCAGATGGAGATGTGGCAAAAGGAATAAAAGCTTACAACCCAATTTTAGCAGGCCAACTTTCTAGAGAAGAAATTGACGCTTGCTCCAAAGATCCTGAAAAAAATTTAAATTTAATAAAGAAAGAATCAAATATTCAAATTAAAGAGAGAAAAAAACCTAAGTATACACCTTTGTCAAAAAGACAAGATAGGCCAGATGCTATTTTATGGTTATGTAAAAATGCACCTGAACTTTCAGACGGTCAAATTTCAAAATTAGTCGGAAGCACTAAAGGAACTGTTTCTTTAATTAGAAAAAGAAGTTATTGGAACTTTTCTAATCTTAAGCCGAGGGATCCTGTAATACTCTCTTTATGTTCTCAAGAAATTTTTCAAAAAGCACTTGATAAAGCAAAACGAAGAGTAGAAAGAGAAAAAAAGAGATTATTAAGAGAGGAAAAAAAGCTTAAAAAAGAGAGTCAGCTTCAGCAAACAGATTAATTATTCATAAAAATGAAGATTTATTGCTATCATATAGACAATTGTAATCTTAAATGTTAACTAGCAAAACAAAAACAGGAGGTTGTTATTAAAATAGACGTTAAAGACAATAATGTTGAGCAAGCAATAAGGGTTTTGAAAAGAAAACTTCAAAAAGAAGGTTTTTTTAAAGTGATGAAAATGAAAAGTACTTACGAAAAGCCGTCTGAAAAAAAGAAAAGAATAAAAACTGAAAATTTAAAAAGAATTAAAAAACAGCAAAAACTTAGAAATAGATATTAATTTCAATTGAAGGATTAAAAATGCCTAAAGGAAAAGTAAAGTGGTTCAGCTCAAAGAAAGGTTATGGTTTTATTAGAGAAGAGGAAAAAGATAGAGATATTTTTTTGCATGTTTCAGCTTTAGAAGAGTCGAAGCTTAGAGTTTTAAAGGAGGACCAAATTCTTAAATTTGACATAAAAGAAGATAAAGAGAAACTCCAAGCAATAAATCTTAAAAAAGTTTAATTATCGCGGGGTGGAGCAGTCTGGTAGCTCGTCAGGCTCATAACCTGAAGGTCGTAGGTTCAAATCCTACCCCCGCAACCAAAAAAAAATGACAAATACTATTAGAAATATAACAATAATTGCTCATGTAGACCACGGTAAGACTACTTTGATAGATAATCTAATGAAACAAAGTGGATTATTCAGAGAGAATGAAGTTGTAGAGGAGAGGGTTATGGACTCCGGGGAACTTGAAAAGGAAAGAGGTATCACAATTTTAGCAAAACCAACTTCAATTAATTGGAAAAATTCAAGAATAAATATCATAGATACCCCAGGTCATAGAGATTTCGCTGCTGAAGTAGAAAGAGTATTGCATATGGCTGACGGAGCTTTATTGTTAATTGACTCTGCAGAAGGGGTGATGCCTCAAACTAAATTTGTTTTATCTAAAGCACTCAAACAAGGTCTTAAACCAATAGTTATTATAAATAAATTAGATAAAGCTGATCAAAGAGCAAATGAAGTATTAAATGAAACATTTGATTTATTTGTCAGCCTAGATGCAAATGAAGAGCAATTGGATTTTCCAGTACTTTATGCTAGTGGAAGATCTGGTTGGGCTGATAAAGAGATAAGTGGACCTAGAAAAAATTTAAATCCTTTATTGGACTTAATTATTGAAAAAGTTAAGCCCGCAGATTTAGATAATAATAAGCCTTTTGCAATGTTATCAACTTTACTTTATGCAGACAGTTTTTTAGGTAGAAGCTTAATAGGTAAAATTTCTCAAGGAACAGCTAAGGCAAATCAAAAAATTAAGGCTATTAATTTAAAAGGTGAAAAAGTAGATGAAGGAAGATTAACAAAAATATTTAGATACGAAGGAACAAAAAAAGTACCTATTCAAACAGGTGTTGCGGGAGATATTGTTATAATAGCGGGCTTAGAAAAAGCAAACGTAGCTGACACTATTTGTGACATAGAAATAGATAAACCTATTGATGCAACTCCCATAGATCCTCCAACAATGTCTATTACTATTACAGTTAATAGTTCACCTTTAGCTGGAACTGAAGGTAAAAAATTAACTAGCACTCAAATAAGAGAGAGATTAATTTTAGAGGCCGAAAATAATGTGGGTATTTCTTTTAGTGAGAACGAGAATAAGGATGCCTTTATAATAAGTGGGCGGGGTGAATTAATGTTAGAAATATTACTTACTCAAATGAGAAGAGAGGGTTTCGAGATGACTGTAAGCCCTCCAAAAGTACTTTTTAAAAAAGATGAAAATCAAAAAAAATTAGAACCAATAGAAGAAATTACAATGGATTTAGATGAGGAGTTTTCATCTAAAATAATAGATTCTATGAATATGAGGAAAGGAAAACTAATTGAACTTAGAGATACTGGAAAAAATAAAAAAAGATTAATTTTCCATGCTCCAACAAGAGGATTAATGGGTTACACAAGTAGATTTTTAACATTAACAAAAGGAACTGGCGTAATTAACAGAATTTTTCATTCCTACGGTAAATATACAGGTGATTTGGAGGGAAGAAGGAATGGAGCTTTAATTTCTATAGAAAATGGCAAGGCAGTTGCATTTGCAATTTTTAATCTCCAAGCTCGTGGAGAAATGTTTGTTACTCATAACGATCCTGTTTATGAAGGAATGATAGTAGGATTAGCATCTAAGAGCGGAGACCTAGAAATTAATGTTATGAAAGGAAAAAAACTAACTAATATGAGAACTCAGGGAACAGATGAAAATGTTGTATTAACACCGGTAAGGAAAATGGCGATAGCTGAGCAATTAAGTATACTGAATACAGACGAAGCTCTAGAAATAACACCAAAATCTTGCAGACTTAGAAAATTGGTTTTGAACCCTCATGAAAGAAAAAGACAATCTAGAGCATCTTAATAAAAATAAAAGTTTTTAATAACAACAGTAATATTAGACCTTTAAATCCTTTATGATCAAAATGTCTAAATAGATTTATTTTATAATTACTCCAATATTTTTTATAGTCTTCATCTCCAAGTCCAAAATCAAAAATTTTTATTTTATTTTTTATACACCATTGAATTAAATAATATATCAGTACTTTCCCAGGGGAATACTTTCTATATTTGTCAGAAAATATAGTTGGCATATAATAGTAAAAAGTATTTTGATAAACAAAGCCTAAATTTGCAGCAATAATTTCTTTATCTATCTCTAAAACACTTAAGTTAAAAATTTCTTTTTTTCTTTTTTTTAATTCTACAAAATAGTTTATAAATTTTTCGTCAAGATTATGCTTGATTTTTTTTGTATTCAAAGAAGCTGCTTTATTAACTATTAGACTCCTTATATTAATTAATTCATCATTTTCTAAGATTTTGAAGTTTACGGTATTTTCTTGGTTAAGTTTTTTTGTAGTTCTTTGAAGCTCGTAAAAAAATTTTTTATCTGAAAATTTCTCAATATATTCTTCATTAGAATTAGGTAATTGTATAAGATATACTTTGCTCAAATAAGTGTTTTTTAAATATTTCACAAAAGGATTTTCAAAGCTCTGAATTTTTTCTGGTTGTTTATCAAAATAAATTAAATCATATCCATTTATTGACTTTAATATTTTTTTCCATGTTTCATTAAATATCGTCTCATCAATATGACTAGCTAAATTTGAAATTATAGGCGAGCAATAATCAAATTCTTTAGTTCCAACATATTGCAAGATCTTAACACCAAATATTTTTTTTATTTCAAGTGGTATTAAAATTGATAATTTTTCTTCAAAATATATTGCAACGAAAAAAAACTTTAATTTATTTTTTTTAACATATTCTTTAATAAAACTAATTTGTTGAAAAACGTGGGAAATATAGTCTTTATCTATGGTTTTCAATTTCTGCTCTAAATCAATATCTAGCTTATTAAAGATTTTAAATGTAATTTTATTTTTCATTTTTAAAATTAAATCGATTAATATTTCTTTTAAATATAAAACCTGCTTTTTCTATAGCTTTAATACTAGCTCGATTTGAAGATAGCGAATAAATTAACAGTTTTTTTTTGCAAAATTTTTTTAAAATCATTTTTAGTAATTTAGTATAGTAACCTCTAGATCTCATTGAAACTGGTGTGTAAAAATCAAACAATACTATTGAATTATTTATTTTAATTTTTAAATCTAATTCAGTAATATTCCAAATATTGGGTTTTACCATCCAGCCACTACAAGCTAATTGTTTTTTATATGTTAAAATAAAAAGACTCTGCCCCTTTAATAATCTTTTTCGTTTGTTACTAAATAATTTAAAATATTTAGTTATATTTTTATTTTTGAAAACTTTATTTGACCGTTTTATAATATAAAAATTAAAGTCTATATTTTTTGAATTAACGGATGAGTTATTAGACTCATATAATATAACGTTTCTAAAATAAGTTAAAAATTTATTAACTAATATTTTCATTTAATTTATACATTATTAATTATTTTTAATTCCTATATCAATTTAATAAATCAGAATTATTATGGTATAATTTAATTTATGATTTTCACTAAAAACTCTTCTGGGTTAATAATCAGGTTTGATGATATTTCTGAAAATATGAAGTGGGAATTTATGGAAAGATGTGAATCTTTGTTTGATAAATATAAGATTAAACCTGTATTAGGAGTCATACCAAATAACCAGGATATTGAATTAAAAAAATATCCAAAAAAAGAAAATTTTTGGGAAAAAGTAAAAAGTTGGGAGAACAAAGGTTGGACTATTGCAATGCATGGTTATAGCCATGTTTATGATAATGAGACCGATAAAAAAGATTTTTTTGGTTATGGTGGAAAGTCTGAATTTTTTGGACACTCACTTGAAGAGCAAAAAAGAAGATTAGGAAAAGGAATAAAAATTTTTAAAAAAAATAATATAAATATTAAAACGTTTTTTGCTCCCAATCACACTTATGATGAAACTACATTTACTGCTTTGAAACAATCTGGAATCAATGAAGTTATTGATGGATATGGCCTTTTGCCATATACCTATAAAGAGATAAAATTTATACCTCAATTATTTTATAAAACTGTTATGCTTCCGATAGGAATACAAAGTACACAATTACATATAAATTACTGGAATGAAAAAGATTTTAAAAAATTTGAAAAATTTATAGTAAATAACCATAAAAAAATTTATTCCTACAACGAAGTAATTAAATTTGTAAATGATAATTATGTATTTAAAATTATAAATATAATAATAGAAAAAATTTTAAAATTGAAAAGGATATTTACTTAAATTTTAAATTTTGATTTTTTACTATCTTTTAAAAAACCTTTTACAGTTTCTAAAGTTAAAGCTTTGAAAGATTTTCCAAATGATCCCACTTTTTCGATAATTTTTGGTGGCATTGTGATAATATTACAATTAAGTTGTTTGGCTTGAATAAAATTATAGGCCTCTCTGGTGCTTGCCCACAAAACTTCAATATTTTTAAATTTTTTACACAATAAAATACTTTTTTTAAATATTGGAACAGGGTCTTTACCTTTATCAGCCATTCTACCAGCGAAAATTGATATTATGGACTTTGATTTTTTGTTTAATGATTTTAAAATTTTTTTTGTCTGATTTACCGTATATACAGAAGTAATATTAAGTTTAATGTTTTTTGAACTCAATTCTTTTATTACTGAGCCCATAAATTTTCCTTTAGAATTTACTACAGGAATTTTTACATATACATTTTTTCCCCATGAATTAATCTTATAGGCTTGTTTCAACATTTCCTTAGGATTGTCTGCAAACACTTCAAAAGAAATAGGTTTTTTTTTACAAAATTTTAATATTTTAAGAGAGTAATCTTTATAATTTTTTGCTCCAGATAATCTCATCAAACTAGGGTTGGTGGTGAAACCATCTACGACAGATTTATTATTATAGAATTTTATAGTCTTTAAATCAGCTATATCACAAAATATTTTTGTTTTCATTAATCTAAGTTTTTAACTATATCTTCTGTCATTTTCTTTGCGTCAGCAAATAACATTAAAGTGTTGTCTCTATAAAATAACTCATTATCTATACCGGCATAACCTGGAGATAAACTTCTTTTAACAAACAAAACTGATTTACATTTTTCCACATCTAAAACTGGCATCCCAAATATAGGACTTTTAGGATCGGTTTTTGCAATTGGATTGGTCACGTCATTTGCACCTATAACAAAAGCAACATCTGAATTGGCAAAGTCATTATTTATATCTTCAAGCTCAAATACCTCATCGTAGGGAACATTTGCTTCTGCTAAAAGAACATTCATATGACCTGGCATTCTTCCGGCAACTGGGTGAATAGCATAAGTAACTTTAATGTCATTTTTTTTTAATTTATCTACCATTTCTCTAAGTGCATGTTGAGCTTGTGCTACGGCCATACCATAGCCTGGTACTATTATAACAGAAGAAGCATTCTTCATTAAAAATGCTGCGTCCTCAGCGTTACCACTTTTGACTGGTTTCTGATCTTTCTTTTCATTTTTGTTTATCGAATTGTCAGCTCCAAAACCACCAAGTATAACGCTAATGAATGATCTGTTCATAGCCTTACACATTATATAAGAAAGAATAGCCCCTGAAGATCCGACTAAGGCACCTGTTATAATTAAAGCTGTATTTTCTAAAGTAAAACCTATTCCAGCTGCAGCCCAACCTGAATAAGAGTTAAGCATTGATATAACTACTGGCATATCTGCCCCACCAATTGGTATTATCAACAAAATTCCAACTAAAAAAGAAATTGTAATAACAATCCAAAAAATATTTTCTGATTGAGTTTTACATAAATAATAAATTAATACAAAAATCCCTATACCTAGAACTAGGTTTAAATAATGTTGTCCTAAAAAAGTAACGGGCGAACCCGACATAATACCTCTGAGCTTTAGGAAAGCTATTATTGAGCCGGAAAAAGTTATTGCTCCAACAGCAGCCCCTATAGACATTTCAATTAAACTAGCTAATTTAATATTTCCAATGCTTCCTAGATTAAAAGCAGCAGGATTTAAGAAAGCAGCGATGGCAACAAAAACTGCTGCTAAGCCTACAAGACTATGAAAACCTGCAACCAATTCTGGCATTGCAGTCATTGGTATTTTAAAAGCAATATATGCTCCAATAGCTCCTCCGATAAGTAAAAAAATGATTACATAAATTAAAGATGAAGAAAAATTTCCTACAGATAAAAATGTAACAACGATTGCAATTATCATTCCTGCAATTCCAAAGTAATTACCTTGTCTTGATGTGTCTGGTGAAGATAGTCCTCTTAGTGCAAGAATAAATAAGATTCCTGATACTAAATAAAATATTGCAGAAAGATTTGGAGATATCATTTTTTCTTATCTTTCTTTTTTTTATACATTTGGAGCATTCTTTGAGTAACCAAAAAACCTCCAAAAATATTAATTGCGGCTAAAATAATTGCAATAAAACCAAAAGAACTTGAAATAGTAAATATATTTTCTGAAGAGCCAGCCAAAGCTGCTATTATTGCACCAACAATTATTACTGAAGAAATTGCATTAGTTACAGACATTAAAGGAGTATGCAAAGATGGCGTAACGCTCCAAACTACATAATAACCAATAAAAATTGATAGAATAAATATACTTAGTCTAAATATAAATGGATCTATTTCCATAGCTAAACTTCCTTAATTAATGTTTTACTTATAATTTCATCTTCTAAATTGATATTGAAATCTTTTTTTTCTTTACTAAATAAATTACGTATAAAACTAAATAAATTTTTTGCATATAAACTTGATGCCGTTAGAGGCAGTCTATTCATTAGATTTTTAACTCCTATTATTTTTACGCCTTCAACTACATTAATTTTTCCAACTTCAGAAAAAGCAGAATTTCCACCTTGTTCAGCTGCAAGATCATAAACAATAGAACCGGGTTTCATTAATTTTACTAAATCCTCGCTTAAAATTCTCGGCGCTGGTTTACCAGGAATTAACGCTGTACAAATTACTATATCGTTTTTTTTTAAAGCTTGATGCATCATCTCTGCTTGTTTTTTTTTGTAATCATCACTTGCCTCCTTGGCGTATCCTCCTTCAGTTTCCATATTTTCCGTTTGTTCAACGGTTAAAAATTTTCCACCAAGACTTTCTACTTGTTCCTTTGATGCCGACCTTACATCAGTAGCACTAACTATCGCTCCTAGTCTCTTTGCTGTAGCTATAGCTTGCAAACCTGCAACACCTGCTCCAATAACTAAAACTTTTGCTGCGGGGACAGTTCCTGCGGCTGTCATCATCATAGGTATAGCTTTATCAAATTCAAATATAGAATCAATTACTGCTCTATAGCCTGCTAAATTTGATTGGGAAGATAATACGTCCATTGATTGTGCTCTAGTAATACGAGGTAACAATTCTAATGAAAAGGTGCTTACCTTTTTTTTTATAATTTCATTTACCTTTTTTTTATTTTTCGAAAGATCCAGCATTCCTATCAAAATAGTTTTTTCTCTCAAACTTTTAATTTCATTTTCTGAGGGACAATTAACTTTAATTAACATGTTACATGAGCTTAAAACTTCATTTGAAGAAGATTTGATTTCAACCCCAATATTTGTATAGTCCTTATCTTGAATTCCCAGGTGACTTGCATAATCTTTTTCTATAAATACTTTTAATCCAAGACCTATGATATTTTTAGCAGTTTCAGGTGTAAGCGAAACTCTTTTTTCTAGTGTTAAATCTTCTTTAGTTGAACCAACAATCATAAAAAATTTAATAGTTTATAGTAATGTTATAGCAAGAATTACCAGAATAGCTATTACGGCAATTGTTCCCCAAAGAACAAATTTGGTAAAACCTTCCCAGGTGCTTTTATGGTTTTTTTCATCCATATTCTATCTAACCTTGTCTGGCTTTAAATTTAGGATTTTTTTTATTTATAATATACACTTTCCCTCTTCTCTTAACCAATTTGGAATTAAGATCTCTTTTTTTTAGGGATTTTAGTGAACTAGCTACTTTCATAATTTATTAGCCTGGCAACGTCCTACTCTCCCGTGCCTTAAGACAAAGTACCATCGGCGCTGAAGGACTTAACTTCCGAGTTCGGAATGGAATCGGGTATTGCCCCTTCGCAATAATTACCAGGCAAGATCTTATATTATTTTATAAATTAGATGTCTATAAGAAAAATCAGCCTATAAAAGAGTTATAATTGCTTATTTAATAGTTTAATTTTAATTTCATGCAACCCGGTAGCAATACCTAAAATAAAAAATGTATAGGCCGAATTAAAAGTTGAGAAAAAACTTCCAGAACTTTTAAATGGGAAAAATTGGATTAAAATTGCCAGAATTAACGAAAAAGTTATCCAGCTTGAAATTTTATCTTTCTCAAGTAAATTTAACTTATAAGATTTATAATTGCTTAGTAATATTCTACAGACTGGAATAAGTAGTAAAAGTAAACCAGTAATACCTAAATCGTTAAGTATATCTAAATAAAAATTATGTGGGTGATTTTCACAGACTCGATTTGGTAGATATATTTTATCTACACAATAATTTCTAAAAGACTTAATGCCTCCTCCCAATAAAGGTTTATCAAGAAAAAGTTCTATTGACGTTATAAATATAACTACATGACCAGTATAAAATGGTAATAAATCATATTCTTGTTTAAGTGTTTTATCTTCATACTTTTCTTTTATTTTTAATTCTGGAATTTGATGAAACTGAATTCCACTATTTTTATATTTTTCAAGTTCTGGATAATCTTTATTGATTTCATCAAGAACAACAACTGGATTAGGGATTCCAATATAAAAATTTCTAAATTTTTTGTAAATCAACTCAGATTTCAACGCGATAGAAACAAAGATAATTAAACTTAATACTACTGAAGAAATAATAAAGAATTTATTTCTCTTATTTTTATATAATAAACCAGACAACAAAAGAAAAAACATAAATAAGATTGTTGGCATTCTATTGCCCGCTAAAACTAAAGAACATAAAATTAATGACGCAATAGTTAATATAATTAAAAATAAAACTGATTTTTTTTGATTTTCAAAAAATAAAGGAATAGAAAAAAAACTTAAAGTCGCAAAAATCATTATATAACCACCTGCAATAAGTTCATTTTTAAAAACACTTGTATAATAAGTTGAAAAAGAATCTACGTAAACTGGTTCGAATCCAACCAAATTTTTCCCCAAAAAAAATTGTATAATTATATCAATTGAAATTACACTGACAATTCCCAATAAAAATGTTAAATATTTTCTTAGATTAATATCTTTATTTAAAATAACTGTCTTTATCACCACAAAAAAAAGCAAATAACGTAAAAAGAGAACAGATTTGAATGCATCTGCATTTGCTTTAAAGAAAAAGTAATTCAAATAAGAGCTAAAAAGTATTAATAAGAAAAAAAAAATAATAAAATTTAGCGTGATTTTATCATTCCAAATAAAAATTTTTTTTCTGTAAAGTAAAATTCCTAGAATAGAAATAAATAATATAAAAAAATTTATTATAAGATTTCCAAAAATAAAACTAAATGGAAATAAATATATTAGAAATTGTAATGAACGTAATAATGAATTTTGTATCATATTAATATTTAATACTTTTATTATTAATTTTTTACTAGAAAGTCTATAAATATTCTTTATTATTAATTTTTGGGATTTTTAAAGAAAAAAATATTAAAAATGAAAACAATCGGGATCGTAATACCTACATATAATGAGCAAGAGAATATATTAAGATTAATTAAAGGAATTAGAAAATATCTTAATTGTGTAATTTTGATCGTTGATGACTCTAATGATGCAAGTATAAAAAAAATACTATTAAAAAGTAGAATAAGGCATTTAAAATATTATAATAGGGGAAAAAAATCTGGGAGAGGATCTGCAGTTATATTTGGATTTAAAAAACTTATCAAAAAAAAAAAGATTTCTTGTTTTATTGAAATGGACGCAGATTTATCACACAATCCAACTGAATTAAAAAGAAATATAACTTTTTTTTATAAAAATTCTTTAGATCTTTTAATTGGAAGTAGATATCTCAAAGATAGTAAGATTATTAATTGGCCTTTATCAAGAAGAATCTTATCCAGATTATCCAATATTTTGGCTAGAACATTATTAGGGGTTCCAGTTAAAGATTATACAAATGGTTATCGTTTTTATTCTAGAGAGGCAATTAAAACAGTTATAACTAAATGTAACAAAACAGGAGGTGGATTTATAATTTTATCTGAAATTATTTTAGTCCTTTGGGGTAAGGGCTTTAAAATATCAGAAATAAAATCAATTTTTAAAAATAGGATAAGAGGAGAAAGTTCAGTTAATTTAAGACTAATTTTTGAGTCTTTAGCCGGTTTGTTTAAACTGTTTTTATTGAAAAAATCTTTTTAATTTAAGTCTTTGAGGCTTATAGCCAATTTTTAATAATTTTTTTATATCAGCCACTTGGTAAGTTGGTTTGTTATAGCGAAACTTTATCTTTTTACTCATTTGAGAAGCTATTTTTTTTATAATAAATTGAATATTTGTCTTTTTACCGCTGGCAATATTTATTATTCCAGAAAATTTTTTGCTATATAAACAAAGAATTATTTCAGAGATTTGTTTTGTATCTAAAAAATCTCTATAATGATTGAGATTATTTAAAACAATTATTTTCGACTTGTTTTCTAATTTTTTTTGGATACCTGGTATTACAAAATCTTTATCTTTGTTATCTAAAACACTGAATATTCTACCTATGCAAAACTTTTTATTTTTAAGTTTTTTTTTTATATAATTTTCAGCTACTAGCTTAGTTTTTCCGTATTTTGAGATGGGATTTGTTTTAAAATTTTCTTTTATCTTTTTTTTATTGAATGGATATACATGAGAAGTGGATGCGAAAAAGAACCATTTAATATTTTTTCCATTATTTATAATTGAGTTTGTTAAATTTTTAGTGCCAGTTAAATTTACTTTTAATGCTTTTCTATAATTATTTTTTACTTTTTTGGTTGAAACTATTGCTGCCAAGTGAATTATAATGTCAAAACTATTTCTTTTGATCCATATGTCTACAAGTTTTTTTTTTGTAATATCTCCTTTAAATTTTATGAAATGAAATTTATTATTTTTTTTTAGTAAAGATTTTCCTAAATTGCCTGTAGAGCCTGTTATACCACATCTTATCATTAATAATTTGCTATTTTTAGTAACTTGTCAGTTAAAAAATTGAGTGTGCTTACACTCATGTCCTTGGTTGGCAAACCAATAAAAAAGCCTCTATCCTCAATTTCTTGTGAAACTTTAAAGTCTTCTTTTTTATATTTAAATTTATATAATTTACAACTTGGCTGATTTAAAAAGTTTCCACTTAATATTGGCCTAGTTTCTACTCCATTTCCATTTAAATATTTTAAAAATTTTTCTTTTTGGTTTAAATATTTTTGATTAATTAATAAAGGCAAACCAAACCAGCTTGGATCTAAATTCTCATTTTGTTCAAAAAAAGTATACTGATTATTCCAATTCTTATGGTTTTTAATATTATTTACAATTAATTTCCTATTTTTTGATCTTGATATTATCATTTTATTTAGCCTTTTAAGCTGGCTTAAGCCTATCGCTGCTGTGACATCCATTGGTCTTAGATTAAAACCAGAATTTATGAAGTTGAAGTTATTTTTCTTATTTGATTTTTTTAAGCCTCTATCCCAGCCATGAGCTCGCATAGTGTGTAATAGATCATAATCTTCTTTTGTTTTACAAACTATCATTCCACCCTCGCCTGAAGTTATTTGATGAGAGTAATAAAATGAATAAGTACCAAAATCTCCGAATGTTCCTAAATATTTTGACTTGAACTTTGAACCTAGAGCCTCACAAGTGTCTTCGATTAAATACATTTGATTTGATTTTATAAACTTTAAAAGTTTATCCATATTTGCAGAGTTTCCCAAAATATGAATATTCATGATCGCTTTTGTTCTGTTCTCTTTTTTCAAAAGATTTTCATCTATACAAAAGTTATTAATATTAACATCTACAAATTGAGGTTTTAAACCACATTGAACTAATGGCCATAAAGAAGTCGACCAACATACTGCGGGAATAATAAATTTATCACCAACTTTTAATCTATTTTTTTTTTTTGGATTCACCAAAGCAAATGCGACAAGAAGATTTGCAGATGAACCTGAGTTAACCATTAATGAATATTTTGATCCTACAAATTTTGAAAAATAATTTTCAAATTTTCGTGTGATATCTGACATTGTAATCTTGCCACTTAGCAAAACTTCAATTCCACTCATGATATCCTCATTACTAAAACCTTTTTCTAAAAGTGGATAATTATTTGAACTTTTAAGACTATTTTTGTTTAGTTTGGTTATTATAGCTTCTAAAAATTTTGCATCTTTTTTCGAAATCATAAAATTTTCATGAATTTTTATATTTAAATTCTCTTTAGATTAATACTCGTGAAACTTAACATAAAATTTTAATATTACTAATTATTTTAGGTCAGTATTTTAGATGAAAGTTGAAAATAATCATTAAAAACTGCTGATGCTAAATATAAAATTATATAAGTATAATATAAAATCATATTTTTCTCTTTTTCTAAAAAGTTGCCAGTTAATTTAGTGTTAATTAGTAAAAAAAGAATAAACAAAAACATAGGTTCAAAATTTTTTTGATAAATTATATACCCACTAAAACACAACAGTAATATTAAGAAAATAATTATATTTTTTTTATCTTCTTTGCAGATTATTAAGATAATAAAAAAACCAATTAACGAAGTTAAAAAGAAAAAGTACGGACTTTTGAAAAACAAATAAGATAATTTTAATAAGAAACCGCCACCAGCACCATTATTAAAATCAAAATAATTAAAGCCAACTAAAACAGGAATTAACGTTATTATAAACGCTAAAAATAAATTATGAAGAATACTTCTTTTAATAATTTTAAAGTTATTTTTTGATAAACAAAACATAAAGAAAAATGGAATAAGGTAAAAACTCATTATAGAAGAATTTATTAATAGGGTATTGTGATATCTTAAAGTAAAAAAAGCATTTTTGATTAATAAAGGATACTCATAAATAAGATAAAATCCAGGCAAGCTTAAAATGAATATAACAAGACATATTTTAATTAACTCTTTGGTGTAAAGTTTTAAAACGAAAAAATATAAATAATAAAAAAATATAAAAGCATAATATTGTCGGGTATAAATCGCTGCTGCAAGGAAAATTGTGCTCAAAATAATAGGAAGTTTAATTACCTTAGTAGAACTTTTTTTCCAGATTAAAAAATAATAGGTCGAAAGTAAAAAAAATATAATTGCAGTGATGTGTGAATTTGCCCATAAGGCGGAATACCTATACGAAGGATATAAAAAAATAGATGCTGCTAAAGTTATTAAAACACTTTTTTTTAGATTAGGAAATTTAACTTTGAGATTATAATAAAATAAAATTGGAACTGAGACTGAAATAATACTCATGACAAATCTGACTGCTTCTTGATTATTTAATAATTTATTTAAATTGAATAAAATTAAATAATGTAAAGGGGTGTGCACTGTCCAAGTTGTTGGATCAGTAAAAATATCATTCTCTAGGGCTAGCACATAGTTCCAAGTAAAATAAAAATCTTTCTTCGCTCCGGCTCCTGATATGGATTCTTCATTTAAAAAACCTATAAATAACGAAATTATAAATAAAAGGAAAATTGAATAAGATATAATTGATTGTTTTATTTTCATCTTTAGGCTTGTAGGTAAATTTATATTTGAAATACTTCTTAATGCAAGTGGAGAGAATTTAATAGAATTGGGAATAAATCAAGGAAGGAAAGATTTTTAAATCCTAAACATATTGATGAATTTTTTTAAAAGGTTTTTTATATTTAATAAAAAATAATACCTTTTTATTTTAGAAAAATTAAAAGATTTAAAATTATAATTTTCGTTTTTTTTGATCCAATGAGATAGTTCATTTACATATAAATATGATTTTTTACTCGAAAAATTATCACTATGTTGTCTATAGTTTGCTAAAGATTTTTGGAAACAACAGAATTTATATTTTTTACTCAATTTCAAAAAAAAATCAAAATCCCCTATTATCTGATATTTTGGGTTAAACTTATTCTTTATAAATACGCTTTTATGGACCATGACTGTAATGATGCCTATCTTATAATTATCTAAAAGTTGTTGTGTTACAAATCCTGAATATAATTTTTTAAAATAATCTTTTTTTATACTTTTATTTTTATCTTTAAATATATTTAAATTGGTATAAGAAACTGAGCAATTTTTAGAATTGAAATGTTTTAACTGTATTTTTAATTTATCTTTATGCCAAAAATCATCAGTATCTAAAAAGGTAATTATATTCCCTTTTGCTTTTTTAACAGCTAAATTTCTTGCCATATATAGGGTTGAGTGTTCTTTAGCTTTGAAATACCTTAATCTTTTATCTTTAAAATGTTTAAAAACCTTTTTACTTCCATCAATTGACAAATTATCCCAGAATATTACCTCCCAATTTTTATAACTTTGATTAATAATGCTTTGAATACATTCTTTTAAATATTTCTCTCCATTAAAGCAATTAACAATAATTGAAATCAGAGGTTTTTTATTTTTTATTTTCACTAAATGATTTTATTGTCGAAATTAATCCACGATTTAAATTTACTTTTGGTTTCCATTTAAGTAATTTTTTTGCCTTTGTTATTGATGGGAAAATTTTCAAAGACTCTTCTTTTCTTAATTTAATTTTTCCATATTGAGGATTCCCACCCTTAGTTAGTTTAACAATTTTTTTAATAAGTCTTTTAATATTGAAGGCCTTACCTGATCCTATGTTTATTATCTGTCCTCTTGATTTTGACTTAGTCAAAGATTTAAAAATTGCATTGATGACATCTGATACATGAATAAAATCTCTATACTGCTTTCCCTCAGAACATGGAAATTTCTTTTTATTTAAACAACTATTTATAACAATGGGTATTAATCTATTTAGTTCTTGTCCAGGTCCATATGCTTGGTAAAGTCTTAAAATTGTCACCGGAAATTTATTTTTTTTATAAATTGATAATAAATATTTTGTAGAAAAATATTTTGATTGAGCATAAACAGATATGGGTTTGCTTTTTTGATTTTCATTTTGTGGTGAATTTACTTTTCCATATTCAAGACTACTTCCAATTTGAACAAATGATATTGGTTTTAGTTTTAAAAAAATTTTAGCTATATTTTTACATCCGATATAATGGCTTTGATAAGTTTTTTTCTTATTTGAATGGTCGACATATCCAGATAAGTTGACCACATACGAGAATTTCTTTTTTATAAGATTTTTTAATTTTTTGTTGTTACTAACATCACATCTCAAATATTTTACTTTAGCTAATCGTCTTGATTTTTTGGGTTTATTAGATGAAACAGATGTAACAGTCCAACCTTTATGCAAACTTTTCTTTGCTAGGTGATAACCTATAAAACCAGTGCCACCAAATATTATTAGACTTCTATTTTTAGTCAATATTTAACCAATTTGATTGGAGAATTTTTTGTCCCATAAATTTGGCACCTTTAACTGTTACATGGCCAGCATTATCAGAGTGAAGAATATTTTTGTTCGATGTTGATGCTGTACACGTTTTTCTTTTGGTATCGCAGATTAAGTCTAAATGATTTAAGAAATGTACATTAAGTTTTTTAGCTATATTCTCTAAGAATTCATTATTTTCTAAAATATCTTTTTTTAATAAAAGAAAATACTTTTTTTCAATTTCTTTTAATTCTTCTTTATTAGGAAATCTATCGTATTCAAGAATAAATCTTTCTAAAGGAAAACTTTCCCTAAAAAATATTTTTTGGGGTATGTTTTTATTGAATTTTAATGGAGCAATTTTTTCTTCAGGTAATCTAAATACGGAAAAATCGGATACAATTACAATCTTTTTATTATATTCTTTTAAAAAATTAATTGTGTCCTCAATATTAGCAAGACTTTTTGGATACCATCTAGTCTTTAAAATAATTATATCAGACTCTAATAAATTTTTAATCCCTGTTCTCATTTTTTTTTTATCTCTATTAAATGTTCTTTCACACAGATCGTTATCTTTTATTATGATATCTTCAAGGCAGTGTGTTTGAGCAAAGAAAAATTTAATATTTAAATTTTCTTTTAACTTTTCATTAGAAGTTAGAGATTTATAAAAATCATACCCATGCGAATTTCCAACTATCAAAACATTTTTATTTTTATTATTTTTTATAAAATTTTTATTTTGCTCAAAATTTGATAGAGAATATGCTTCGATATTCATTATCTCTTTTTGAAATTCAGATAAATTTAGTCTATTTCCATAACCATCATTTTTTATTATTAGCCAGTTTGGGACTAGTATTAAAATTATAATACACACTAAAATACTTTTCACTTTAGGGAATTTTAAATTTGGGCTTCTGAATCTTTTTTCAATAAAATAAAATGTGAATATTGATAATAATATAGAAGTAAAAATAATTAATATTTTAAAAATAATCATTTTTTCAAAAGACGAGCCATAAATATGTCTAGCAAATGAAAATAATGGGTAATGCCATAGATATAGCGAGTAAGAAATTAGTCCGATGCCTATTAAGATTTTTGAAGATAAGATTTTAGTTACATAACTGTGTTTATCGCTAAATAAGATAATAATGCAGACTGATAAAATTAAAAGTAATGAATAAAGTGAAGGATGAGAAAGGCTAGAGTCAAATAAAAAAATATATACGGTAATTGTTAAAAGACTTACAAAAGATAAAAAGTTTCTAATTGAAGAATTTATAAAATTTAAATTTTTTTTGATATTGAAAACTTCATGATATGCTATAAGGGAACCAGCTAATAATTCCCATCCTCTAAAAGGTAACATATAAAATGTTAAAGATTTATAAATAGGAGAAAAATAATTTGCTAAGATTAAGGATAGTACTAGTCCAGTTATAATTAGAATGTTTAAATATTTTTTTAAAAATCTGTAAATTAAAAATAATATTATTGGAACAATTAAATAAAATTGTTCCTCAACTGACAAAGACCAAGTATGAAGAAAAGGAAGTAGAAGAGCGTTTTCTGACATATACCCAAAATGGTAATATGACCAAAAATAAAAATTTGAGATAAACCCAAGTTGATAAATTATTGATTGAGATAATTCTTTAAAGCTGTATGGCAACAAAAGTATATAGCCTAATATTGCAGTAATTATCGTTATAAAAAAAAGAGCTGGTAAAATTCGCCTTATTCTCCTTTGATAAAATTTGGAAAAAGAAAATTTGTTAGTAGATTTTAATTCAAGAAAAATTAATTTTGTAATTAAATATCCGGATATCACAAAAAAAATGTCTACTCCTAAAAAACCACCAGTAAACAAGTTTTCTCCCATGAAAGAAAATTTTGCATGATATAAGACCACGCTCAATACCGCTATCGCTCTTAAACCATCAATCTCTGGCCTATAACTTAATTTCATTTAAGCTGTTTCCTTTTTTTAAAAATTTGCTCGAGGTTTTCTTTGTCTCTCTTAGTATCCATACATTGCCAAAAACCGTAATGTTTGAAAGCCGATAGTTGTTTTTTTTTACATAAATTCTCTAGAGGCTCTCTCTCCAAATAGGTTTTATCATTTTTGATAAATTTAAAAAAAGTAGGATCGATTACAAAAAAGCCACCGTTGATCCAACCTTCGTCCATTTTAGATTTTTCTTTAAAATATTTAACTTTATTGTTTTGTATTTTAAGTGCTCCAAATCGAGCTGGTGGTCTTACTGCTGTTAAAGTTACCGTTTTATTTTGTTTTTTGTGAAATTTAATTAATTCATTTATATTTACATTGCTTACTCCATCTCCATATGTCATTAAAAATGTATTATCTGCTAAATGTTTGTTTAATCTTTTTAATCTTCCTCCCGTCATTGTTTTTTTTCCTGTTTCAATTAAATTAATTTTCCAATTAGGAAATCTATTTTTAAAAAATTTTTTTATAACATTTCCTTTATACCCTAGAGCTATGTAAAAATCTTTATGACCATATTTAGCAAATTGCTCCATTATATAAACTATAATAGGTTTTCCATTTATTTTTACCATTGGCTTAGGAATAGTTCGTGTTAACTCTGACAATCTAGTTCCAAATCCACCAGCTAAAATTACAACTTTCATATCTTTAAATTATTTTGATAATATTTGATTTGTTCTATAGAAATATTTAACATTTTTTTTGATTTTAAAAAATATTCTTTATACCAATTAGCGGTCATAAGAATAGTTTCTTTAAATTGTAATCTTGTTTTCCAACCAAGAATTTTCTCTGCTTTTTTTGAATTTAATTTTAATAAATTTGATTCATGTAATAAATTTTTAGAATTTTGATTTTTCCATTTAAATCCTTCCCAATTTTTTTCAAGTATGTCTATTAATTCTTTTACTTTATAATTTTTTTTGGTGTTAGGTCCAAAATTAAAAGCTTCACCATGTAATTTTGAGTTTTTTTTGAGTTTAATTGCTAGAACTAAATAACCATATACTGCTTCTAATACATGCTGCCATGGTCTTGTGGAATTAGGGTTTCTAATTATAGCTTTTTTGTTTTTTGACCATGACTTATAACAATCAGGTATAATTCGATTATCTGACCAATCTCCTCCTCCAATCACATTGCCTGCCCTTGCAATGGATATTTTGATATTTTTGTTTTTATTAAAAAAGGAATTAACATAAGATTGAATAGCAAGTTCAGCTGAAGCTTTGGATGCACTATATGGATCGTGACCACCTAGTAAATCATTTTCGTTATAACCACGTTTAATTTCTAAATTTTTATAACTTTTATCACTTGTAATCATTACTACAATACATTTTTTTTTAATTTCTTTAAGAGACTCTAAAATATTAATTGAGCCTAAAGTATTTGAGCTCCAAGTGAGTAAAGGATCTTTATAAGAACTTTTGACTAGAGATTGAGCTGCCAAATGAAATATAAAATCCGGTTGAATTTTTTTTATAGTATTACTAAAATTCTTAAAGTTTCTAATATCTAAAATTTTATGATTAATTTTTTTTTTTATATTCATTACATTAAAGTGAGATGGTAAAGTAGGAGATCCTAGTGAAATACCAGTAACTTTAGCACCAAGTAAACTCAACCATAAAGTAAGCCAAGAACCTTTGAAACCTGTATGACCAGTAATTAAAATTTTCTTATTTTTAAATGTCTTTTTTAATTCATTTTTCATTTTTTAACTTTAGTTTAAAAAAAAGGGGTTTTTAAGTAAGGACAAATCAAAATCTTTTGAGTTAAGATCAATTTTTTTACAAAAATATTCATTAACTGCCTGATCTGTGAAATCTACTTTTTTGGTATATCTAATTTCTTTAGTCTTATCTTGAGCCAAAGGTTCAATTTCAAAAAGAGATCTGTCTTTAATTCTATCTTTTAGTGAGTGGAAAGCTGATTTTACTGTCGACATAGTATATTCAAAAGGATTATCATAAATTTTTTTTGACAACGAATGATACAAAATTGGTCCATTATCTAAACCCTTTGTTAATAAATGTATTGTTGAACCCACTAAATGTGGATTATTATCTTTCAATGCCCAAAAATTACAATCATTTCCTCTATAATAGGGGGAGATCCCCATATGAATATTGACAGCTTTTTGCTTAATTAAAAAATCAGCTAATTTTCCCTTAATATAGCTACTTCCAAATACAAGATAAAAATCACTTCTTAAAAAATCTTTAAAAAAATTAATTTCACAATCATTGAGATCACCAGATCTCATCGGAATTATATTAATATTTTTGGTTTTTTTGATGAAAGTAGAGTCAAATATTTTTCTTTGAGCTTCTCTGACTTTTACGAAATATTTTTCCATAGCCTCACTTGCTTTATAATGCCCAGGAACCATACCAGGAAAAATAGTATTATTTTCTTGCACTACGTACAACTCATCAGATATTGAGCTCATCAAATTTATTAGATAGTTATGCCTACTGTTATTGGAGGTAAAAATTGTAATTTTCATCTTTTTAATTTTTTCATTATAAGAGAATGATCCTCTCGCGCGATTTCCAAGTTAGAATTATTTATACTTTTCATTTTATGATTAACAGACATGTTATCTCTAAACCCTAAAGAGACATTCAATGATCTGAGAATTTCAAGACTTGACTCGTTATAACTTCCAAGTGGATGGGACATACTATTAATCTTTTTAGAAGGTTTGTTTAAGATATTAGATAAGTTTTTTTGATTATTTACATATTCCATTTTCTGCAACTTAAAAGGAAGGCGCTCAATAAACTTTACGTGACTATGTGAATGTAGTCCTATTTTGTGCCCTAAAGAATCTAAACTTGTTAAGTCTGATTTAGAAAAAAAAAGTTTTGGAACAACTTCATTAACTACATAATTTTTTTCATTGAACATTAGAGTTATTGTATTTGTATACTCTTGCTCATTTAAAAATCGATCTCTTATTAATCTAAACTCTATATCTCTTTTTGTATAAAACGGATAAACTTTGATTTTATCTTTAATAATTTGTTTATTTTTTTTTAAGAAATCATTATAGTCTTTGTCTAAGACTTCAAAGAATAAATCATAAAATTTCTCGGAACTATCAAAATAGTTTATTTTAAAATATCTTGTTATTTCAAAAAAATCTGGTTTATTCTCAAAATTAGAAGTGCTTACAAAAAAAAATGACTTTAAATTTAAATCTTCCAAAACTTGCAAAGCAACTTCAATTTGACATTTTAAACCATCATCAAAAGTAAGACACACATCATTTTTTTTAAGTTTATTTTCAATTTTTTTTTGAAAAAAAGTTTCTGCATCCAATATATTATTTTTTCCAACAAAATTAATTAAATCATGAAAGTCGTCTTTTGAAAGCGATCCTTCACCTGACTTATAAAATTTTTTATCATGGAATTGGTGAAACATAATACCATGAGGAAAATTATTGTTTTTTGAGAAATACATAAAGTATTTTAGATTAAAATACCTCTAACCACATTTGATTTTGAATGAACATTAAACCGTTTGTAGAATATCTTTTCTTTCCAACCTTAATTGTCCAACTTCTTATAAGATCATCTTTATTTTTTTTTAAATCAAATCCAATATTAAAATAATGTTTTTTAATTTTTTTTCTACCAAAATGCTTTTTCATAGTTTTGATACTCCATATATTCCACCCAGTTTGAAAGATTTTTTTTTTCATGTTTAAATCTACATACCTCATTTTTATATCATAAGGATAATCATTATAACCTCCGAAGAAGTAAAATTTTGTATTTTTTTTCTTGATTTTATTTACGTTATTAAAAAAAACTTTTAAGTCATCAAATATACTGATTACTCCAGAACAAATTATTATATCGAATTTTTTAAATGATTTTATTTTTGAATTAAAGTTCATTTTTTTTAAATTTATATCTTGTGGTAAATTTTTTTTTGCTTTTTTTATCAAATCTGATCTTATGTCTACGCCTGTAAGATTAAAATTTTTGTTATTTTTCTTTAAAAAATATAATAATTCTCCATTAGCACAACCGATATCAATCACATCATATTTTTTTTTTCTGGAAAGTTTTTTATTTAAAATTTTCTGTAAAAATTTAAAATTTTCTTTTGGTTTTTTATATAAATTTGACTTCAAATAAATTTTATCATGTAATCTCATACCTAGGCCTCCCATATAGGTTTTTTTAAAGACCAAGCCCCATTTTCTTTTTTCCATAAATGCTTTGGTCTAAAACTGTCTATTATATTTTCAAATTCTTTCATATCTAAATTGAGGTACTTTAAAATATCATTGATATATGTTTTTGGAAATTCACCATCATATTTTTTTACTAGTGAAATGCCCTCTTCTCTTGTTATAATTTTATTTCTAATTTCTAAGCAAGCATCTTCTGTACATCTTCCTCGACCGGTTTTTATAAACCATGTGTAATGATGCAAATCATCCATTTTATCGTCAATACTTGAATATTTTGAATATGTGCCGTCTGTTCTTTGAGAATTAGTTTGAAAATTTGTTTTTTCTTTTGCAAGGTAAAAATTATCCTGCGGATTGTACTTCATATAATAAGGTAAAACAGCTGTATGTATCTCAAATTTTTTAAATTCATTTTTTTGTATAGGAAGGTATGGTTTAATATCATATTTAGATATCCCGTGTTTTCCTAAGTCATTGTAATTAACACCTCCAAAAAATAAATCTTCTAATTTATCATAAGTAAATATTTTTGGATTCAAACTGGCTCCCTCATTCCACAAGTTATCATCTCCACATTTTTCTGCTTGGGCATCTCCATAAATAATAAATTTAATTTTTTTTTCTAAAGCGATTTGAACCGGAAGATAAGTTTGACCCATTGCAAAAGGCTGGAAAGGATGTAGCAAATTTTTAAATGCTAATCTGGTCAAAATTCTGTGCACTTTAGGGTTTGGTGTTAATAGGTAATTATCAAAACCGCTGTCGACCCAGCTTTTGTAATTCTTCCATCCGATATCGGTATACATGTGCGGTGCCCAGGTTATGGTTAGGGGATTCATATTATATTTATTTTTCATTATGTGTGAAACCCAAACACTATCTTTACCACCGCTGCCTGGTATTAAAATATCATATGACCCATCTTTACTTCTAAATTTGTCACAAAGTTTGCCTAAATCCTCTTCTCTCTTTTTCCAATTTATCTTAATTTTTTTTTCATAGTACCTGCATGCAAAACATTTATTTTCGTTATTGATACTTGTTGTGGATCTTTTTTTATTTTTTGAGTCTTCATGAGAAATTGAACTAACAAATCTTTGATTAGATTCTACGCAACTAGTGCAAAAAATTATATCTGAATTTTTGTTTTTCATAGTTTATATGGTGGGTGTGATAAGAATTGAACTTATGACCTCTACGATGTCAACGTAGCGTTCTACCACTGAACTACACACCCAATTAGAAGTACCTATAATCATATGTTTTTACTAATCTTTAAATTAGATTTTAATGGTTTATAGCTTGAAATATTTTTTTTAAAAAAATTTTTAATTTCACTTATACTTTTAAATTTTTCTATTTTAAATATTTTTTTCAAATTTATATTGTTCTTAAGTTTGATTTTATATACCGAATTATCTTTCTCGAGAAAACTAATTGACTCATTTTTTTCATACAATAGTTCGAAAGACTTTTGGCCAACAATTTTCCTTTTTTCAAGATAAATAAAAAAATTATTCATATGAATTTTTTTTCCTATAATTTTAAATTTTAGTTTTAAATTTTTGATAATTTTTATACACAAATCATAGATAGACTTCCCCTTCCCTAAAATATGGTGTTTAGGCACTATGATATGACCGTCACATTCTTTAAGTAATGATTTTAAACACAAACTAGAA
Organism: uncultured Pelagibacteraceae bacterium; assembly: GCA_902604065.1. Lineage (GTDB taxonomy): Bacteria > Pseudomonadota > Alphaproteobacteria > Pelagibacterales > Pelagibacteraceae > Pelagilacustribacter. Next base: position 51,341 of record CACKXF010000002.1, read on the forward strand.
GCTTCTTTATGAGTTATAAAAAATCTATTTATATTAAGAGGAATTCCAAAATCCTTTTTTGATATCAAATTATCAATTATTAACTTTAAGATACTTCCATTTGAAAAACTCACATTAGCAAATCTGGTGGTCGATACAAAAAGTTTTGAATTTTTTTTCTTTATCTCATAAAGTTTTTCTTCCATAATTTTTTTAGACACTCCTAATAGACTTGAGGGGTGAACTGCCTTATCTGTGGATATTGAAAAGATCTTTTTTAAATTGTTTATTTTAGTTGTTTTTGGAAGAAAATTTTTTGAGTTTGTCATCAACATGTAATGAATAGAATGTAGATTTTCCTCACTTCTCACGTGTTTTACGGCTGCAAAGTTTAAATAATGTGAAATTTTATTCTTAATAAAAAACTCATCAAGGTTAAAGATGTTTAAATCAGCGCAGATAAAATTTATTTTTTTTATTTTTTTTCTGTGGTCTCTTACAAGTTCTCTATTTAAATCTGTTAATTGGTTCTCATCTTTATCCATTAGATAAAGCTCTCGAAAATCAAAATCCATCATCCTAAAGGTAAATTCTTTTCCAATTGAACCAGCCGCTCCAATTATTATAGTTTTTGATTTTTTAAAATCTTTTTTAATTTCATTATATTGGCTATTAGATAGGCTGAATCTATCATAAGAAGATATGATTTTTTTTTCATGTAATTTGTAATTTTTTAAATCTTTTGTCATTATTGACTTTGTTAATTTATTTTTTTTAATTTGGAAACCATCGTACGCCAACCGTCTAGATCGCTTTTATTCGCATATTTGTTTTTTATATAATTATTTTTAAAATTTTCATATTTATTTTTATCTATATTTAATATTTTATGAAAAAAATTATTTTTTATTTTAAAGTTATAATTTAAATCTATTTTGATCATTTTTAAATTAAGTTCTTTTTTGTACCATTCAAATTCATCATCATTTGTTACATCAAGATAATTAAAATTTTCAAAATTTACTAAAATAAGAGGTTTGTTAAATAACACTGACCAAAGAGCAGTAGTGGAATTATGAGCTATCACTATTTTCGCATCCTTAATGAGGTTAGGAGTTTGATCAAAATAAAATTTTCTATTTATTGGCTTGCTTTTAATGCTTCTTCTAAAATGACCTGCTATTTTAAATTTTTTTTTATATTTTTTTTCAAATAATAAAAAAATATTATACATTGTATTCCAATATTTTTTTTTATCAAAATATTTTCTATCTAATTTCAAAACTTGTGACTCGTAACTATTTTCTATTTCAGAATCTATAAAAATTAAATCTTTTTTTTTATTTAATTTTTTATTTATTCTTAAATATTCTGAATAATCAAATGAATTTATAAAAAAAGCTTTTTTCTTTTCTTTATTAGATAAATTCTCTAATTGATAATTACTTTCTAAAAAAATATAATTTGGTTTTACAGTCAAAATATTTCTCAAAATATTGATTGGAAAATTAATAATGGAACTTAATAACTTTGAAAAAAAAAACTTTAAATCTATAATTATAATATTTTTTATTGTTCTTAATTTATTAGTTTTAAACGGTATATGTGAAAAAAATCTCGAAATTTTAATGCCACCTTTCGATTTTAGAGTTAATTCAAGTAATAAGTTAAATTTAAAAATTGTTGACCAGTTTAAGAAATAAAATCCCTTTTTTAAATTTTTTATTTTTTTGAATAAATCAAAATAAGAATTTATAACCTTTATATTTCTGTGATTTATTGATCTATATTCTTTTGCTTTATATCGTTGGCTCAGTTTGAAGTTAATCAATGGTAATAAATACCAAAATTCTTTTACGAAATTTTTTGAATTAGAATTTAGACCAAACCTTCTTGAATTAAATCTTGTAAGTGGTTGACTAAGTAAAATAATTAATTTTGTATTCTTCATTATTTATTTCACTATTTAACGGGAAATTTCTTTACCCAGTCATTTCCTTTTTTTGTCCACAAATTAGAATTTCTCCATTTTTTCAGCTATATCCCAAAACTCATCTTCATTTATGTCTATAAATTCTAAGAATTCTTTAAAGTATAGCTTTGGAAATTCTGTATCATATTTGTGCACTAATGCTATTGCCTCTTCTCTAGTTATATATCCCTCTCTAACTTCCCTAGCGGCATTAGATGTACAACGTCCATGACCAAATTTAATAAGTGCGAACCAGTGATGGAATGTATCCATTTTATCATCAATAGAAGAATACTTTGTATAGGTTCCCTCTGTTCGTCTATTATTTGGTTTAAATCCAGTGTTTTTACTAGCGTAATAGAAATTGCTGTGATTTGACCAGTTCCTAAAATATCCATAAAAATAAGAGTCACATTTTTTATCTTTAAATTCTTCCATTGCAGGAGGATAAAAAAATCTAAGTTCTTTTTTTGTGAAACCTTTTTTTAACCAGAAATCAAGTGAGTAATTAGAAAACCAAATTTTTTTAAACTCTTCCATTGGCAGAGATTTTTTATTCCAGCTTTTCGATGAGCCGCCGTACTCAGCCTCTGCATTTTCACCCCTAAAAATTAATTTAATTCCAAATTTAAGTGCAATCGTTACTGGAAACAATACTTGACCATATATGAATCCCTGAAAAGGATCACCCATTTCTATCAAAGCTTGCTTACTTAATCTTCTTTTAATATCCCCTTGTGGCATGCCCATAATCACATCAAATCCACTGTCATTAAAATTTACAAGATTATCCCAGCCAATATCAGTGTATTTGAGAGGAGACCAAGTTACTGTTAAAGGATTCATGCCAAATTTGTGTTTAAGCTCATGAGCAACATATGCTGAATCTTTACCTCCTGAAGACGGGACCACACAATCATAATTTTCATTATTGCTTCTATACTTATCTAAAAGAGTTTTTAATTCTTCTTCTCTTTTTTTCCAATCTATTGTTTTTTTATAATCAAAATATCTACAAGCACTGCAAATTTGCTCTGCATCAAAAGTTATTCTTGGCCTTTGATTAGAAATTACACATCTCTTACAAAATTTAACCTCATTTGGTAAATTGTATTTTTTTGGTATGTCAATTTTATCCATAACTATTTATTTTTTTGTTGCAGATACAATTATTTCTTTTTCAAATGTACTAAAAACTTTAAAACTTGATAAACCCACATCATTAATTACAAAACCACTTGATTTAATCATATTAACAAATTCTTTCTTTTTTGGAAAAAACATTTTCAAACGGTAATTATTTTTAGGGTTGGTCGTGAATAAATTTTTTTTTTTATTTATAGATTTATAATTATGGCTACCGTATAAATTACTATCAATTATTATTTTGCCCCTTTTTTTAAGAATTTGATTAAAATAACCCAAGTATTCCTTGGCTGTTTTTTTATCTTGAAAATTATTCATTACTGAAAAACATATTATAAAATCAAATTTATTTCTATTTTTTGAAAAAAAATTTTTATTCTTGAGCAAGTTTAAAATTTTAAATTTTTTTTTAATTTTAAGTTTTTTGATTTTTCTTGTTACTTTTTTTAAAGCAAATTCTGAGATGTCACAAAACGTTAAATTATAACCTTTTTTCAACAAGTGAATTCCATTAGTACCTGGTCCACATCCAAAATCTAAAACAGATCCTTTTTTTTTAAAAAATATTTTTTCAATTCTAACTAATTCAAGACTAGGATAACTTTTATCGTATCCAGATTTATAAGTTGAGTCATATGACTTAATTGTATCTAATAAAATTTCCATCAGTAGCCTTTAGTTTTTGAGACTTCATAATTTACTTTTTTTCCACTTATATAAGCTTTAATATTATCAAAAACTAACTTAATTCTTCTATTGTTATCAGTTGTGACGCCTGCTAAATGGTCAGTTAATAAAAAATTATTTTTTTTATCATATATAATCTTTTTTTTCATTCTGAAGGATCCAGTGTTATCTATTGCAACACCTAGAAATTTTCTCTTTTTCACAAAATATTTTAAATCTTTAATGTTTATAGTTTGATCTCTAGACACGCTAACAAATATTGAGTTTTTTTTCATATTTTTAAATATCTTTTTATTAAAAATTTTTTTTGTTTTATTGGTAAGGGGTAAAGCATTTATAAGTATATCGTAATTTTTTATAATTTTTGGGACTTGTTTTAAATTATAGTTTCTAATTATATATTTTTTTGAGCTGAAAGAGTGATCAACTGAGCTTATCAAAGAGCTAAAATTACTCAATTTTTTTGCAATTGAGTTGCCTATCCCACCTAATCCAGCTATGATAATTTTTTTGCCGTTGATTTCCGTTGGCCTGAAAGAATATTTTTTTTCTCGATATTGATCAAACAAACCTCTTGTAATTGCTAATAATAAAGAAACGCAATGTTCAGATACATTAGGTCCTTGTATTTTCTTTCCCGCAGTAAACTTAAATTTATAACTTTTCATGAATGGTTCACATTCATCAACTCCAGCTCTAGTTAAATGGAGCCAGTTAAGATATTTGAATTCTTTATGTTTATTTTTAAGAAATTTAGATAGATTAATTTTTACAGGATATTCATATAGTACAATTAATGCATTAATTTTTAAGGTCTTTTTGTGAAAAAAGTTATCGTCCCTAACATCAATAAATTCCACTTTTGCATATTTTTTATTTAAAGAAAATATTTGATATTTATTTAGTCCAACAATTCCAATTATCTTTTTAGGCATAAGCTTCTTCTATAGTATTTTTTAATATTTCCAATCCATTTTTACCACTTTTCTCAGGATGAAACTGAAAGCCAATAATATTATCAGATTTAACTATAGCTGGAACATCAATGTCATAGTATCTGCAATACGCAATTAGATCTATTTCATTTTTTGGATAAGCCATATATGAATGTACAAAATAGAAACTTCTGCCACTCAAATTCTTATTGAAATTAAATTTAGAGTTTTTATTTATAAAAAACAAATTACTCCAATTTATATGTGGTATTTTTATTTTTTTATTTTTTAAATGTTTATCAATTTTGTCTACTTTTCCCTCAATAAAATTAAGTCCGGTATGAGATCCCATCTCATATCCCTTGGAAAATAATATTTGCATACCTAGGCATATTCCAAGAAGTGGTTTTTTAAGTGCTACATAATCTTTTATGGTTTTTGTGAGTTTGTATTTATTTAATAATTCAATCGCATTTTGAAAAGCCCCTACTCCCGGTAAGATTACAAAATCTGCGCTCATTATGTCATCATTTTTATTGCTTAAAGAACTTTCATATCCGATTTCTTTTAAAGCTCTTTTTAAACTTAAGATATTTCCACATCCATAATTTATAATAACAATCTTTTTCATTGATTAAATTTTCTTACGTCAAGATTTAATTCTATAGCTTTATTTCTTATATCTCTTAAAGATATTTTTTCATAATGTAAGACATGGGCTATTGCAACAGCATCGGCTCCCCCGATCTTAACTGCTTTTTCAAGGTCATCTAATTTACCAAACCCCCCGCTAGCAATAACAGGCACATCAACAACATTAGTTACAGATTTTATTAAATCAACATCAAACCCCTCAGTTGTACCTTCCTGATCTACTGAAGTTAGTAAAATCTCACCAATACCTAAATCTTGAGCTTGCTTAACCCAATCAATAACATCTAAATCAGTTTTTTCTCGACCAGACTCAACGTAAACGTCCCATTTTTCTTTTTGTTTTTTTTTAGCTTCTACCGATAAAACAATTGCTTGAGATCCAAATCGTTTTGATAAAATAGACAATATGTTAGGATTTTGAACAGCGTTGGTATTTAATGATATTTTATCTGCACCTGAGTCAAATATTTTCAGTGCATCATCTAGCGATCTAATGCCTCCTCCTACTGTAAATGGTATGAAAATATCTTCACAAGCTAATTTAATTATCTCATGGAGACTGTTACGATTGTATAAACTTGCAACAAGATCCATAAAAATTAATTCATCAGCACCGTCTCTATAATATTTTTTTGCAAAATCATTTGGATTTCCCATTACCCGCAATCCCTCTAGATTTATACTTTTAATCAAATTCGGGCCTTTAACGTCAAGTCTAGCGATTATTCTCATATTTACTTAATTTTTTAAAATCTTTCAGCGTATCAATATCTATTGATCTTTTCGGGGGCATGTTAAATTTATAAGTATTTTTGTAATAGAAAAATTTTTTTTTTATAAAATAGTTTATTTTTTGAATATATATAGCTCCATTAATCTTTTGATTAGATTTATTGACTGAAACAAGGCTCTTTAAATTTTTTTTTATGGTTATTTTTATTGAATTATCAATGTCCTTAACACTCCGTAAAGGAGAGGTGGGTTGAAGCAAAATAAAATAATCATATTTTTTCTTGGTTTTTTTTATAACATCAAAAACAACATCTTTTGTCATTGACTTAGATCCAGAGAGTTTTTTTTGCCTTAACTTTTCTGTTTTAAAACCATTTTTTTTGGCAATTTTATTAATTTTTTTACTGTCGGTTGACAAAAAGATTTCATCTATGAATCGAGATTTTCTTGCGCTTAGCATTGATAATAAGAAAAGTGGTTTTTTTTTAAATATTTTTAAGTTTTTAAACTTTAATCTCTTGCTTCCAATTCTTGCTGGAATGATAGCAATAATCTTTTTTTTTAAGTACATTTAAAACTTTATTCACTAGATGGCCAATTTGAAAGATCTTGCCACTCATTTTCATTTATTGGAAAAACTCCAACTTTGAGTTTCTTTTTAAAAAGTTTTTCTATTAATTCGTTCATATCTAAAGGCTTACTTTTAGAAATTAAATTAAGAACTTTAGGATGAATAACGTAAAAGCCAGTATTAGCCAAAAAATCTACTTTAGGTTTCTCGTCTATATTTAAGAGTTGACCCTTCTTATTTGTTTTGCAAACACCGTATGGTATCTGGTTTTTCTTTTTCGATACTACAACTGTTAACGCAAATTTATTATCTTCATGATACTGATACAAAGAGATAAAATCACAAAAAATCAAAGAGTCACAATTTATAACAAAAAAACTAGTTTTGAGTTTATCTTTTATTAATCGCAAAGAACCTGCTGTTCCCATTGAAAATTTTTCTTGTACCAGTTTTATATTATATTTTTTATCAAAATTTGAAAAATATGATTTCAATAATTCACTTTTATAGTTAATTGTAATATAAAATTTATTCAGGTTATAAGATTTAAACGTACTTATAACATTTTCAATCATTGATTTTCCTCTTATAGGTAATAATGGCTTAGGTATAACGCTTGTGTGTGGAAGTAATCTTTTCCCTAATCCACCTGCCATAATTACAGTGCTAATGTTTTTTAATTGAATACCCTTTTTGTTAAAATATTTTTTAAAAATTTTATTATCTTCAGGAGTGATTACATCTCTTAGCACTCTACTATTATCTATAACTGGAATGATTTTGTAATCCCTCTTTGCTATTCTTGAAATTTGAAAATTTTTTTTTTTTTTATATTTTAAATAATATGGTTTCTTATTAACAAATTTAAATATTCTGTCATCAAATTCAGCTCCATTTAAAATAGCTCTTCTCACATCTCCATCGGTTAATGTGCCGATTAACTTCATTTTATTGTCTAAAACAATTAAACATTTATTTTTATTTTTATTTAAAAAAAATAGAGCTTTATTAAGTGTATTGTTTTTATCAATAAATTGATAATTTTTATCGTCTGAAATGATCATAAAATTTTTTATTTAAAAATGTTTTTTTCTTACTCATATTGAAAACCTGATTTAAAACTTTTGTTAAATTTATTTTTTTATCATAAGGGTTTTTGATATTTGAGATTTTACGATTAAACTTTTTGGATAAAGCGAAATTTAATGCTTGGTTAATTGATAATTCATTAAATTTACAATCAATAACATTGTCTGGTTTTACTTTCCCCTCTTGTCTGTTACCAATATTGATTACTGGTAATTTAAAAGAAGTCGCCTCTACAATCCCACTTGAGGAATTGCCGAGCATTAAACTACAATGCATCATAAGATTTGTGTAAAGTTTTAACCCTGCATTTTTAATAATTTTAATGTTTTTTAATTTTTGATTTAAAAACTTATATTCCCTAACAATTTCTTTGAATCCTGAGTCTGAATTGGGATAAGTTAAAATTGCTTGCATATTTGTTTTTTTTAATACGTTGGATAAAATTTTTATATGTTTTTTTATTAACTTTGGTTCTTTAGTTACTGGATGAAACGTTACTAACATTGTTTTTTTACTAAAATCTAGACCCGTAATTTTACTTATTTCATATTTACTCATTTTTTTTTGCTTCTTCATTAAATTTATTTCAGGGATACCTATGTTAACAATACGCCAATTTTCCTCCCCTAATTGATTAATCCTTTTTTTGTACTCTGAATGCGCTACTAAATGAAAATGAGATAATTTAGTTATAGAGTGTCTAATCGAGTCATCTATTGCTCCCTCTGTTATAGCTCCGCCATATAAGTGTATGACTGGAATATTAAATGGTAAAGCTGCAATAGGCGCTGATATCATTTCAAATCTATCGCCTAAAATAAAAATTAAATCTGGTCTTTTTTTTTTTAATATATCAGATATTTTCTTTATTTCAGAACTAACCATAGATGCTAGATACTTGGGGTTATCTTGTAAATTAAAGGAAGTGTTTTTATAATTAGGCGATGATACTACCGAAAATTTTTTTTTTATATTTTGTATGGTAGAACCAAAAAAGCTTAAGTAGTGGATATATGAAGGAACAATTTCCAATTTAACGTTTTTTTTTCCTTTTAAAATATTTAAAATTGGTAAAAACCTCTCAAAATCAGACCTTCCAACAGTGTATGCTATGACTTTTAATTTATTTTTCATAGTTGATAATTGGGCTGCTTGGAAAGTTTACAGCTTTATTAAAAAATATATTTGCATTATTAATTTTATCTCTTGGGCATGATTTAAAAATTTTAAGGGTATGGAGTGGTCTCCATGTAGATCGAAAACCAAAGCCTTTACTTTTATAATAATTAATGATTTTTTTTTTAAATTTATTATTTTTGACCAAACCAATTATTAGCCAATAATTTGTCTTTGATTGTTTAGGTTCCTTTAATATCGAAATTTCTTTATTTTCTTGTAAAATTTTTTCATAAGTTTCATAATTTTTTCTTTTTGCTTTTAAAATTTTTTTCAAATTTTCCATTTGTGCACATCCGACCGCTGCTGATAAATTTGTCATTCTGTAATTGAAACCAATTTCATCGTGGACATGATCATCAGAACCACTTTTTTTTGCGTGTACTGAAAGATGTTTAAGTTTTTTAGCCATCTTTTTATCATTAGTTATAATTGCTCCTCCGCCACCACAAGTAATAGTTTTATTGCCATTAAAACTTAAAATACCTGCATCACTAAAAGTGCCTAAGTGTTTTTTACGATAAAAAGAACCTAGGGCCTCTGCAGCATCTTCTATTATTTTAATATTGTATATTCGGCATATTTTTTTAATTTCTAAAATTTTACTGGGAAAACCGTATAAGTGAACTACAATTAAAGCTTTAATTTTTTTTCCGGTTTTTTTATTATAAGAATATTTTCCTTTTTTTTTAGAAATACGATCTAAATATAATCTTAATTTTTTCGGACAAATTCCAAGATTTTCATTTTCTATATCCACAAAATTTGGAGTTGCATTACAGTAGATTACAGAAGAGGCTGTAGCGACATAAGTTGATGTGGGCATTAAAATTTCATCGTTTTTTCCAACTTCAAGATACTTCATAATTAAATGAAGAGCAGATGTTCCTGAAGAAGTTGCTACAGCATATTTGCTTTTAGTATATTTGGCCAATTTATTTTCAAAAGACGATACATAATTTCCAACATAGGAAACAAAACTTGATTCGATACAGTTTGTTAAATATTTTTTTTCATTCCCTTTAAATAATGGATCATGAAGCCTAGCTGACTTATTATTAAAAACTTTTTTAAGTGAGTTTAATAAATTTCTTTGAGATTTAATCATATATGTTTTTTTGAAATGACTCTATTAGAGCCAATTTGTTTTTTTACTTTTTTACCTAAAACTTTATTTAATTCAATAGGTGAAAAACCAGTTCCAGGCCTTTTAAAACATAAATCTCTTTTTTTTAAAATTTCACCTTTAGAAATTTGTCTTTTTGATACTATACTTTTTCTAGCCATGAGTTTAATTTTATTTTCTTCCTTTGAAATAACCTTCTTTGAATTGCCTAATATAATTTCAAATTCTCTTATTTTTTTAACAAATCTTGTAAAATCCTTAATATTGTAAGATGCTTTGTGATCTGGACCAATCATATTATTGTTTAAAGTCACATGTTTTTCAATAATAGTAGCTCCCTTTGCTATAGCTCCAATACTAGCCTCGTCAGTTAAAGAATGATCAGAATAACCTATGGGCGTTTTAAAAATTTTTTTTATTTGATCTAGTACATTTAAATTTATTTGTTTTTTATGAACTGGATATAAACTAGTACAATGAAGTAAAGTTATTTTTTTTTTTTTATTTCTGTTTAAGATCTTTATAGATTTTTTAATTTCATCAAATGAAGACATACCGGTAGATAGTATTATTTCTTTTGATTGTTTTGATAAAAATTTCAACATATCGTAGGATAATATCTCTCCAGATGATATCTTGATTAAAGGAACTTTAATACTGTTAATTAGGTATTTGAGACTATCTAGGTCAAAGGCAGTGCAAATATATTTTTTCTTAAATTTATTGCAATAATTTTTTAAGTTTTGATGATTCTTTTTAGATAATTGTAATTTTCTGCTCATATTTATAACTGATTTTTCCTTATCATTTTTCTTTTGGTAGTTAGCTTTAAATGCATCTAAACTATAAACATCTTCAGGTTTAGCTAATTGAAATTTGATAAAATCAATATCAAGCTTAGAAAGTTTTTTAATAATTTTTTTTGCCAAATAGATGGAGCCATTATGATTGACACCGACCTCAGCAATTATTCTAACTTTTTTCATCTTTTGATTCTTGATTTAATTTCTAAACCTTTCATACCAATTAAGTACTTTGGATTTTTTTTAATAAACATTTTTTTGTTTTTATAATTTTTTATAAGAGCTTCTAAATAGTTTAGTCCTGAAATATGGGTAAAAGGATAACCACCTCCAAATCTTGGGTTTACATCAACTAAAAATAATTCATTGTTTTTTGAAACTATTATATCGCAGTCTAAATTTCCTATATGTTTGAAAGTTTTTGATATTTTCATAGCAAATTTTTCTAAATTTTTATTTTTGACTATTTCACATTTATCTGTTTCACCACTTCTCATTAAGTATTTTTTTTTTATACAACATGATAAAAAATTGCCGGTATTATCATTAAAAATATCAACATTATATTCTGTTCCTTTTATAAATTTTTGAATAATAAATTTTTTATCTTTTTTAAAATTAAATTTTTTATCTTTGTAAATTTTCAAGTTTTTAGATCCACTACCATTTTTTTCCTTTATTACTATAGGGTATCTCTTTATTAGATTTTTTTTGGAATATATTTCTGGATAGCCAATATCATTTTTTTTACAAAAATAAAAAAGTTTTTTTTTATCATTACAAATTTTAATAATACTATAATTAGAAACAGCTACCCTGCATTTATTTTTTTCAAAACGTATTTTGTTTTTTGAAAGAATTTCTAAATCTAAATCTGATAAAGGTATAATTAAACTAATTTTGGATTTTTTTACCAAATTTAAAATTGAACTTAAATATTTCTTTTCATTTCTTATTACTTTTGGTGTCAAATGAACTTTTTTTTTTACATTTGTATAAAATGCTGCAGAATTTTTATCCGAGTCGGCAACATGAATTACTAATTTTTCTCTTTTCTTAATTTCAGATAAAAAATCTATAAAATAAGTTCTCCTACCGGCATTAGTTAATAAAATATTCATTTAATGAAAAAATTAGTAAATCTTATTCCACTTTTCTGCATGATTTTTACCCAACAAAGTTCCCTCTGCGTTACATGATTTGCAAGGTGAGTCACATCTTTTACCGTTAAGTAAATTTTTTCTGTATTTTGTCATTATTTTTCCATTCCAAATATTAAATAAACTATCTTGCATCATGTTTCCCATTGTCACCCTTCTCTGCCAATCTTGAGGACATAAGAATATGTCTCCGTTCCAATCTACAAGGAACTGATAAGTTGGATAAAAACAAGTAGAGTAAGTCTCTGGACTTTTTTGATTTCCCGTTTTGATAGTTCCAGCCCTATTAGTTAATTTTAAACCAAATTCGCTGTCAGCGTTATACCATCTGTCTCTCAATATCATAAGGTCTTCTGGAACATTTGCTTGTTTAGCCATTTTGTTAAATTTATCAATTTGATGAGGTCCATCATACATACTAACTAAAACTTTATTGACTTTATTTAGATATAAATCTTGTAATTGCTTGCTATTTAAAGTGTCTCCGTTTGTGATGATTTCTACTGGAGCAACATTTGAAAGTTTTTTGACAATATAATTTATATCTTTATGGAGCAAAGGTTCGCCATAACCAGCAAGTGCAATAGCTCCTTTATAATTTATAGCCTTTAAGTCATCATGTAGTTTATCAATAAGTTTTCTACTCATCATTTGAAAAGTATCTGGCGCCACTGAAGGATCAGATTTTGGACAAAATGAACAACTCCTATTACAAACATCTATTAAACTAAGTTCAACCCAAGTCGGCATAGGTATATTTTTATAGGTATAAACCTTATCATCGACTATGACCTGTCTTCTTTTAATATTTTTTTTTATTGTAGGATTTAGTTTCATTTAAAGAACCTGGATAAAGCTAAATTTATATTTTTAACAATTTTTTTTACATCATTAAGTTTAGTTTGTGTAGATAAAAAAAGAATTCCATTTGAAGGATAATAGATACCTTTTTGAAATAAAAATTTTCTTAATTGATCTATCTTTTTGTTTTTATTTTTCTCTAAAAAATCCCGCTCAACTCTATCTTTAGGGATTTCTTTAGAAAAAACAATTCTAAACATTGAACAATATCTAAAGATATTAGCGTTAATATTCTCTGTAATCATGTGTTTTTTAATTTTTTTTTCTAAAAAAGAAGATTTTTTTTCAAGATCCAAAAAAATCTTTTTTTTATTGTTTAATATATACTCCAAGGTTTTTCTACCAAGGTATGTTGAAATTTGATTTCCTGAAAAAGTACCTCCAAAAAAAACTCTTAGCTTTAATTTTGAAATTTTCATTAAAATATTTTTTTTGACAGCTATGATCCCAATTGGCAGCCCCCCTCCAAAACATTTTCCAAAAGTTGTAATATCTGGATTTAAATTTAAAAGTTTTTGTACTGATGAACCATTAAATCGAATTCCAGAAATTGTTTCATCGAAAATAAGAATAATTTTATTTTTTTTACAATATTTATCTAGAAATTTTAAATAGTTTTTTACATCCCGCTGAGGCAAACTTGCTTGAATTGGTTCAATTAAAACACATGAAATTTTATTTTTAATTTTTTCTAAAATTTTTTTCGACTTTTCAATATTGTTATATGGTATAAATCTTAAATTTTTCAGATTATAATCTGTTAAACCACTTGATATCGGCATAGATTTTAAAGATCGGTTGGTAGTAAAAAGAGTTCTATCAACCGATCCATGCCAACTACCAGTAACACAAACAATTAATTTTTTATTGCTAATAGCATTTGAAATTCTAATAGATTTTAAAATTGCTTCGCTTCCTGTATTACAAAAAATAAATTTAGAATAATTTTTTAAAAATTTCGCAAGAATATTTGAATAGTTAATTGCCTCTTTATTAGGAGTTGCAATTAATGAAATTTTTTTTGAGGTAATATCTTTGACTGATTTTAGGAATATTTTACTTTGGTGACCAAGCAACAACGTGCCTGCTCCAAATGATAAATCCAAGTATTTTTTTTTTCCATTTAACAAATATTGTCCTCTAGCTCCTGTGAAAATATTTGACTTTTTATAGCCCTCATTAAGTAATCGTAAATTTTTCATATTTTAAGTATTAATTTTATAATTGTGACAATCATATGTTGAGCTTCTTAATAAGCGCTAAAAATTTCTTATTACCTTCATCAAATTCCATAATATTTTTCATTTCTTTAAATTTTTCTATTTTACAAGATCTCAAAAAATTTATGACTCTAGCTAACTCTTTATAAGTATTTTTATCAGTCCAGAACCGTCCTTTACCAAATCTTTTTTTTACAGGCCAGCCAAATTGTCTTGAATGATAAGGATAATTTTTCTTTCTTATAGAAAAAAAAGCAACCTTGTTACCTC
>CACKXF010000003.1 GCA_902604065.1 uncultured Pelagibacteraceae bacterium
AGCATGACCTGCTGCATAATCCCATTCATTAGCTCTTTCTCTAGCAGCATAAATATCAAAAGAACCTTTGGCTATAAGACAAAACTTATAAGAACTAGCAACTTTTGTAACTGATGAAACATTATATTTATTTAATATATTCATTATAAAACTAGATGGTTGTTCCACGCTTGATACTGCTGAAATATTTTTTCTATTAATTTCTTTTTTGCAATTTATTTTTTTCTCAATACCTGATTCTTTAATAAAACTTTTTCCTGTTCCGTAAGTATAAAATAACTGTTTTTTCTTTGGTACTCCAACCAAACCTAGTACAGGCTTTTTATTAATAATTAAAGCTGCATTTAAAGTATATTCATCTTTTCCAGAAATATACTCTTTAGTACCATCAATAGGATCAATTAACCAAAATATTGAATTTTGATTTTTTTCTTTTATATTTACTGTTTCTTCAGATATTATAGGAATTTCAGGAGTTAATTCAGAAATCTTTTCACAAATCATTTTGTCAACTGCTAAATCAGCATTGCTTACTGGAGAGTTATCCTCTTTAATTTCAATCTTTAAACCCTTCTTATATAAATCAATCGATTGTTGCCCAGCAATTTCAAAAGTTGGTATTAATTCCTCAGTAATTTTTTTAAAATCAATATTCATTTTTTTTTACTTTCTCTAAATCAACAAAATTTGCATCTAAAACTTGTTTACCATGGTTTTGAAAATTAACTGTTATTTTATTTTTAATAACTGACTGTATTTGGCCAATTCCCCACTGCTTATTTTTTGGGTTTATAACAAAGTCGCCTGGTTCAAGATCTAATTGCATTATGGAAAATGAGTAATATATATATTATATACATTATATGATTAATTCTCTAGGAATAAATAAAACTAAAAAAAATACCAAAGTAGTAGTTGCTATGTCAGGGGGCGTAGATTCTTCTGTAGTAGCTGGCCTCATGAAAGAAGAAGGTTATAATGTCACGGGAATTACTCTTAAGCTGTATGATGATGCTAAAAGCTCTAAACAAGGAAGACAATGCTGTGCTGGGCAAGATATTTTAGACGCCAAAAGAGTTTCAGAGCAATTAAACATCAATCATGAAATACTATATTATCAAAAGAAATTTAAAACTGAGGTAATTGATAATTTTATAGATAGTTATTCAGCTGGAGAAACTCCTATCCCGTGCGTACAATGTAATCAAACAGTAAAATTTAGAGACTTATTTAAATATTCAAAAGATCTTAAAGCCGATGTTTTAGTTACAGGTCATTATATAAAAAGAGTACAAAATAATGGTAAAAGCTCAATGTATAGAGCTAAAGATTTTAATAGAGATCAAAGCTATTTTTTATTTAGCACTTCTCAAGAACAACTTGATTTTTTAAGATTTCCATTGGGAGACATAGAAAAAAACGAAACACGAAACATTGCAAAAAAACTTAATTTAAATGTAGCTGATAAACCAGATAGTCAAGACATCTGTTTTGTTCCTAATGGAGATTATAGTTCAGTTATTAAAAAATATAGACCAGAGTCTTTTAACGCTGGGAAAATTTTAGACGTAAAAGGTAATATAATTGGAGATCATGATGGTATAATTAATTACACGATAGGTCAAAGAAGAGGAATAAAAATAGCTAACAAAGAACCACTTTACGTAATTAAAATTAATAACAAAAATAATACAATAATAGTAGGTCCTAAAAATTCTTTAATAGTTAATCAAATAACCTTGAGAGATTTAAATATTTTAGGAAGCGTTGACGAATTTAAAAAAGAACTCAAAATCAAAGTTCGATCTACCGGAAAACTTTTAAGAGCTAATGTAAAAATTAATTCAAAAAAAGGTGAAGTGAGTATTTTAGAAGGAGAAAAAGGAATTTCACCAGGTCAAGCTTGTGTTTTTTATTTAAAAGATACTATTGGGGATAAAGTTTTAGGTGGGGGTTGGATTGACAAGACACATAATAAAAATTTATCCACTTAATTCACAGCCAAATTTCAGACAACTAATAAGTGATATAATTTTTTTTTCATATATGATTTACTTGAATTAATTAAGAGGCAACTCTTAACTGGCCAATTAAGGAAAAACCGAGAGGTTCAAGCTTAAAGGGCAGAAAGGTCAACTGAGTAGCGCTAAAATGGTTGATCGGGCAGGTTCGGCGGTAGCGCCTACAACGACGAACCAAAACTACTAAATTTCTGGGCGAAAGCCTAGAAATTTATGTGGTTCTTTTCCAGAAAAAAAAAGTAAATAAATAAAACAATATTACACCTACAAAATAGTTCCACTCAAGTGCATGTTTAAAATGTGTATTTCCTTTACTTATTAAAATCGGCAAACTCGCTATTGCCACAGTAACTAGCACTGAAACTAGTAATATTTTAGCTATTAGAATTTTACTATTGGTAATTTCTGAAATTTTATTTTTAATATTAAATAAGTAATAAACCAGTATTCCTTGCGCTATTAATTCAAAAATAATAAACAACAGCAACACAACTCTTCTAAATAATTTATAAAGCTGAATATCAAATTTAACGCCTAAAAAAATTGAATGAATAATCAAAAATATAGCTGACAAAATACCAAATAAACGAAATTTGTATTTAAAGTTTTCTGTATTTCTTAATTTACAGATTAAATTGTTATTATAGTTCCAATAATAAAATAAAAGAATACCAGTAATAATCATTGAAGGTTTAAAAATTAAAAATTGAGGAAATGTTCTTGATGCCCTACTAATAGATACACTTCCATCTAGGTATGGGATCGTAAAACCTGATCTGCCAATTTGATTTACTTGAAAAATTGTATTTTCAAAAAGGTGATAATTTACTGAAATGAATAAACAAAGGTTGATAGCGACTAAAGGTAAAAAAAATATCCATAAACTCAGTTTACGAATTTGAACTGTTTCTTTCATATTGATAAGATTTATTTACGTTTATTTCTTTTTCTTGCTCTTCTTTTTTTTGAACCTATTTTTCGTCTTCCTCTATGTTTTTTTGGATAACCCATATTTTTGCCTCCTTTTTTATATCTAAATTTAATAAACTTATATAAAGTTCACTTATACTCTTTTTATGAAAAAGTCTATAAACACATTTTTAAAACATACCGCTAAAGATTTTCACAATCAGTCTGTTAATCCACCAGTAGTTAGGGCATCAACAATTATTTTTAAATCTTTACAAGACATTAGAAAGATGCAAAAAAAATATAAGAAGGATCCTAGAGGAGGCCACTTTGATTATGGCAGACAAGGAACCTCAACCACTCATATTTTGCAAAAAATTTTATCAGAATTGGAAGAAAGTTATCACACCTTTTTAACACCAACAGGTTTTGGATCAGTTTTTTTAGCAATTTTTAGTATAGTTCGTCCTGGTGATGAAGTTTTAGTTGCTGACCCTGTTTATTTACCAACTCGTATTTTCACAGAAACTTTTTTAAAAGATTTTAAAATTAGAACTAAATTTTATAATCCTCATGACTTAAAGACAATTTCACAAAATATAACTAGTAAAACAAAGCTTATTTTTGTTGAGTCTCCCGGCAGCAATACGTTTGAATTTCAAGACTTATCAAAAATTATAAAAATTGCGAAAAGTAAAAAAATTTACACAGCCATTGATAATACTTGGGCGACACCTTACTTCTTTAAACCAATAAAACTAGGATTTGATATGTCAATAGTTTCAGCAACAAAATACTACTCTGGACATTCAGATGTAATGGGTGGAAGTTTAGCCGTAAATAAAAAAGTTTTTAAATATGTTGAGCAAACAAATAAGATAACAGGTTTAAGATTAAGTCCTGATGATGCATATTTAATTTTAAGAGGTTTAAGAACTCTTGATGTAAGGTTAGAAAAACATCAGGCTAATGCAAAAAAAGTTGCTGCATTTCTTTCAAAAAATAAGAAAATTACATTACTTTATCCATATAAAAAAGATTCTTTTAATTTTAGAATGTGGAAAAAATATTATAAAGGGGCATCTGGTTTGATGGGTCTAAGAATTAAATCAAAAAATAAAAATTCAATAAAAAAATTTGTCAACTCACTAAAATTATTTGGATATGGTTATAGCTGGGGAGGATTTGAAAGCTTGGCACTACATCAAGAGATAGTAGAAAGAGGTTATAGGAGTTATCTTAACCTTAAAAAAGATGAACACATTGTTAGACTTCATATTGGTTTAGAAGATGCCAAAGATCTTATCGATGACCTAAAAAATGCGATGAAATATATTAAATAAAATGTCTGAAAAATTTATTAATAGTAGATTAACGCTTATTGTACTTATTTCAGCTTGTTTAGTGATAATGATTTCTATGGGTCTTAGGCAGACTTTTGGTCTCTTCTTTCAATCTTTTGAAGAAGGACTTGGATGTACTCGAACAGAGTTTGGTTTAGCAATCGGAATTCAAATGATTTTTTGGGGAATGTTTTCACCTTTGTTTGGATTAATTGCTGATCGGTTTGGGGGAAATAAAGCGGTTTTTATTGGATTTATAATTTTTGCTGCAGGTATATATATGCTGTACTCAGGACCTAATACAGGTATTTTTTTTCAAATTAGTTTAGGAGTTTTAATTGGTATAGCTCTAGGAGCTACAGCAATAAGCGTACCAGTTTCTGAAGTAAGCAAACACTTTCCAAATGAAAAGAGAACAATAGCAGCAGGAATGGTAACTGCAGCAGCCTCATTAGGTTATTTCGTAGCTCCTCTTTTTACAAAATATTCTTTAGGTGAATTTGGTTGGGAAGAAACTTTAAGATTTTTCCTTTATTTCATTTTAGCGGGATCTATAGTTTCACTTTTTATTTTTGCTCCAAAAAAAATGATCGATAAAAAAAAATTAATAATTAAAAATCAAACTTTTTTAGAGGCTTTCAAGGAAGCATTTTCTCATAAAGGCTACGTTTTACTTAATGCTGGATTTTTTGTTTGTGGTTTTCAAATCACTTTAGTAGCAACACACATTCCTGGATATATGCAAGAACGAGGTTTGGGCGGCTGGTCTGCAACAATAATTTTAGCACTAATAGGATTATTTAATATTTTTGGAACACTAGGTATGGGTTATCTAGGAACTAAATATAGAAAAAAAAATCTACTTTGTATTCTTTACGCATTAAGAGCTTTAGCGATAGCTATTTTTATTTTTTCACCCCCTTCAAATGTAATGTCTATTGTGTTTGGAATTACTTTTGGTTTACTATGGCTTTCAACTGTTCCACCTACAAATGGTATAGTGGCTCAAGTTTTTGGGACCAAATATTTAAGTTCACTTTTTGGCATTGTCTTTTTAAGCCATCAGGTTGGGGCATTTATAGGAGCTTATTTAGGAGGGTATTTTTATGATCAATTTGGTTCTTACGATTATGCCTTCTACATGGCGATAGCGCTCTCGATATTTGCAACAATTGTACATTATCCAATAAACGAAGAGCCTATTAAGAGAACTGAAGTAACAATTTAAGGTTGTATTTTGAGTCTAAATTGGAATCAAAGGTGAATCAAAACAAGAACATCGCACCTTTTTTACTATACTTAATGTGGATAAAATATTATTCTATTTTCTAAGTTTAACCAATTTTAATATAGAATTAATTAACCAAGGAGAAATATGTTTTCACAAGAACTTAATAAAAAATTAGACCAATATCATTTGTTAAATCACCCTTTCTATAAGTCGTGGAATGAAGGAAAATTAACTAGAGAAATAATTAAAGATTATGCTGAACAATATTATCAGCATGTAAAGGCGTTTCCAAGATACATTAGTGCTACGCATTCAATTTGTGAAGATATTGAAAAAAGAAAAATCCTTTTAGAAAATCTTCAAGACGAAGAAAACCCAAATGCAGATCATCCAAAACTTTGGAAAAATTTTGCATTAGCAATGGGAGCAGACTCAGAAAAAATTGAAGATGTTAAAAGAGAATGGTTTACTAATGATATGATTGAAAACTTTTTTCATCAAGCTAGAAAATCATACGCTGAAGGACTAGCTTCTCTTTATACTTACGAAAGACAAATCCCAGAAATTGCTGAAACTAAAATAAGAGGATTAAAAAACTTTTATGGAGTAACATCAAAAAAAGGTCTTGAATTTTTCGAAGCTCATAAGGCCGCTGATGTTATTCATAGAAAAGAATGCGAAAAACTTTTAGATGCTTTAACCGAGGAAGAAAAAGTTAAGGCGGAAAAAGCTTCTATGCTGACAGCAAGATATCTTTGGAATTTCCTAAGTGGAATGTCTACTAAACATAAAATACAAGCTGCTGCATAAAAAATTCTATGACAGACCAAATGAAAAACGATGGTCATGTCTGGGATAACAAAAGTCCTACAGCTCAAATGTTGGGAAGGTGGCAACCTTGGCACGACGGTCATCAAAAATTATTTGAGGAAATTTTAAAAAAAACTGGCCAAGTCAATATTATGGTCCGAGATGTTCAAGGTGTAGATGATAACCCGTTTAATTTTGAAACAGTAAAAAAAAATATTTCAGAAGCACTTAAAGATTATCAAGGCAGAATAAAAATCTCTCTGGTTCCTAACATAACTAATATTTGTTATGGAAGAGGGGTGGGTTATAAAATAGAAGAAATAGTTTTAGATGAAAAGACACAACAAATATCTGCAACTAAAATTAGGGAGCAAATGAGAAAGGAAGGAAAGCTTAAATAATTGAGAACTGTTCTCACTTGACCTCTATTAATCAAACTACTAAAATTCATTATGTTAATCATAAATCCATTCTCTGAACTGACAAATGTAATTCCAGTTTCATTCTTGCAATTTTTTGTTATTGCTATGATCTTATTAATTATCATAGGAACAGGTTTAGATATGCTGCATAAAAAAAATGTAGTTTATTTTTTTAGAAACGCTCAAAAGGCAAAAAAGTCTGCAAAAACTGAACTAAGCACCGGAAAGAAAACAGCTGTAATTTTAAAAACTGTTGCCAGCGACATTGCTACAACATCAGAACTTGGCTTTGGTAAAAGAAGATTAGCTCATGTTCTTGGAATGTATGGAACAATTATTTTTTGGATAGCTTCAGTGACTTTAATATTCAAATATTCTGATGGTGTAGTAGCACCATCTTATATTCCGATTATGTGGCATACAGGAGCAATAATGACTTGTATTGGAGGTTATTGGTTTTGGTTTTTTTTAAGAGTAGATGTTTCAGCAGAGGCACATCCTTGGTATAGAATCATTACTGCTGATTTATTTGTTTTAGCCTTGCTTGCATGTGCTACTTTTGGATTAGCTTGGTCATTTTTACAATCATCAGGAATGATAGGATTAAGTTACTTATTTTTAACTTTATTTATTCTTGCGAATCTTGCTTTATTCGGTGGAGTTTATTGGTCTAAATTTGCTCATATGTTTTATAAACCAGGAGCAGCTATTCAAAAAAATTTAGCTGAAGCTGACGGATCCAGAGACAATTTGCCTCCACCAGCTGATGCACCAGAGCAATTTGGCCTTGGTATTAAAAGAGAACAACCAAAACATTATTAACATCATGATTAATAAAACTAGTATATTATTTAAAGCTAATATAAAAACTGAGAGGAAATAATTATGTCTACTTTTGTATATATGACGAGATGTGATGGATGCGGACACTGCGTAGACATTTGTCCTTCAGACATTATGCATATCGATGAAACCATCCGAAGAGCAAAAAATATTGAACCTAATTTTTGTTGGGAATGTTACTCTTGTGTAAAAGCATGTCCTAATCATGCTATCGATGTTAGAGGTTATGCAGATTTTGCACCTATGGGCCACAGCGTAAGAGTAAGAAGAGAGGAAGAAAAAGGGACTATATCTTGGAAAATAAAATTCAGAAATGGAACAGAAAAAGATTTTGTTTCACCTATCACAACTAAACCTTGGGGAAAGTTTATTCCTAAATTAGCAGAGGGAGATAAACCTCGACAAGGAGAAATGAATTCAGAAGTTTTATATTCAGAACCTGAAGGGTTAGATACAAAAAAAGATTTACCTACTATAAGCAAAAATTCTTTTAAAAAAGGTGTCTATTACTAATGCCTAAAAATAAAACCATACACGAAGATTGCGACGTACTAGTTGTTGGTGGAGGTATGGCTGGGACCGGTGCAACATTTGAAGCAAGGCACTGGGGAAGAGATTTAAAAATCATCTGTGTAGAAAAAGCAAATATCGACAGAAGCGGAGCGGTAGCTCAAGGTTTATACGCAATCAATTGTTATATGGGTATGAGATGGAATGAAAATCAACCAGAAGATCACGTAAGATATGCAAGAAACGATCTTATGGGACTAGTAAGAGAAGATTTAGGTTATGACATGGCTCGTCATGTAGACTCAACAGTTCATATGTTTGATGAATGGGGCCTTCCAATGATGAAAGATAAAAAAACCGGTAGATATCAACGTGAGGGCAAATGGCAAATAATGATACACGGTGAAAGTTATAAACCAATAGTTGCTGAAGCTGCAAAAAAATCAGCTGATAAAATTTATAATAGAATAATGGTTACACATTTACTCATGGATGAAAGCAATGGTAACAGAGTAGGTGGTGCAGTAGGCTTCAATATGAGAACTGGAGATTACCATGTATTTAGAGCAAAAACTGTAATTGTAGCTGCTGGCGGAGCTTCACATATATTTAAACCACGATCTGTCGGTGAAGGTATGGGTAGAACTTGGTATGCTCCTTGGAGTAATGGTTCTGCTTACGCTCTACCAATTGCAGCGGGTGCAAAAATGACTCAAATGGAAAACAGAATTGTTTTATGTAGATTTAAAGACGGTTATGGTCCGGTAGGCGCATACTTCTTACATTTAAAAACTTATACTCAAAATGCTAACGGTGAAAATTATGAAAAGAAATGGTATGAGAAAACCAAAGAACTGGTTGGGGAATATATCGATCATCATCCAACACCAACATGTTTAAGAAATCATGCTTTCATTCAAGAAGTTATGGCTGGAAACGGTCCAATACACATGGTAACAAAAGAAGCGTTTCAAGACCCACACCTGGAAACAGTAGGTTGGGAAAACTTTTTAGGAATGACTGTAGGTCAAGCAGTTGTGTGGGCATCACAAAACATTGATCCAAAGTACACAAATCCAGAACTAACCACGTCCGAACCATATGTTATGGGATCACACGCTACTTGTTCAGGAGCTTGGGTAAGCGGTCCAGAAGACATTGCTCCACCAGAGTATTTTTGGGGATATAATAGAATGACAACTATAGAAGGTCTTTTTGGAGCTGGAGATACTGTAGGAGGAAGCGCTCACAAATTCTCATCAGGTTCTTTTACAGAAGGTAGATTAGCAGCTAAAGCAGCTGTTAAATACATTCAAGATAAAAAAGCCGAAGATATTAATGTTAGTGAAAAACAATGTGAGAATTTAAAAAATATTATTTTTAAGCCTTTAGATAATTATACCATAGGAAGAAATGAAATTACAGGAGGAACAGTTTCACCAAGTTATATTTCTCCAATACAAGGCTTACAAAGACTTCAAAAAATAATGGATGAATATGTTGGTGGAATAACAGCAAATTATATGACTAATGATAATTTATTAAAAAAAGGATTAGAATTATTAGACTGGCTTCAAGAAGATTTAGAGAATGTTGGAGCTGAAGATTATCACCAATTAATGAGAGCTTGGGAATTAAAACACAGAACCCTCACATCACAATGTGTTACTGAGCACACTTTGTTTAGAGAAGAAACTCGTTGGCCAGGATACTATTATAGAGGTGACAAACTAAAACTTGATGATGAAAATTGGCATTGTTTAACAGTATCAAGAAGAGACCCTAAAACTGGAAAATTTACTCTAGAGAAGATGCCAGTTTATCATATCGTTGGGGACGAAAAGAAGCAGAAAGCCTCCTAAGTTAATTAAATGAATTTGTTAGAAAAAAGTGATGATGAAATCATTAAGATCGCTAGTCCTATTTGGTCTAATCTAGTTAAATCTTCTAACATTAAAGATTATGGCGGTTTTACGAAAGATTTTTCATCACAAATGCTTTATGGAGCAAATGAAGTAGAACTAGGAAAACAATGGGCCAGCAATAAACTGCTTACTAGTCTTTCAGAACAACAAGAAGTTTTAGGTTGTATAAGAAGAGACAATTTCATTACTGTTTTATATAAGCAAAAAAGCGATACTGTTAATGGAGAATTTCTAGGTAGATTAGTTTTAGGAGTTGAAAGCGAAGCTGTGAAAGTATTCGGAGCAACAATTTATTAATATTGACAAGATCTATTTTCAGGCATACTTAGAAGTATGCTGGAAATTTATCTTCCAATTGCACAAGTTAACATAGACATTTTTTTATTATTATTTTTAAGTTTAGCTGTTGGAGTATTATCAGGCTTATTTGGTGTAGGCGGAGGTTTTCTAATGACACCGTTTTTAATATTTATGGGAATACCACCAGTCTATGCTGTACCTAACGAAGTCAATAATATATTGGCTACGTCAGTCTCAGGATCTCTTACTCATTGGTATAAAGACACATTAGATTACAAGATGGGTTTAATGATTGTCTCTGGCGGTGTAGTAGGAACAGTTTTAGGAATAACTACATTTACTTTTTTTTCTGATATCGGAAAAATAAGTGTAATAATTTCATTATTATATATGTACCTACTAGCAATAGTGGGAACTTTAATGTTAATCCAAACTTATAAAGAAAAAACAAATCAAAGCAAAAAAATTATAATTAAACAAAAACTACATGATCATAATTGGCTTCAAGGTTTACCAATTAGAATGAGGTTTCCAAAATCCAAACTATATGAAAGCGCAATAACTCCAATTTTGTTAGGTTTAGTAGTTGGCTTTGTTGCTGCTATGATGGGTATAGGTGGCGCATTCTTAATGGTTCCAGCAATGATTTATATTGTTGGGATGCCAATTAAATTAATACCAGGAACTTCATTATTTGTTACCATATTTATAAGCGCAATAGTAACTGTGCTTCACGCATTTAATTATGGTTCAATTGACTTATTTTTAGTTTTACCTTTGATACTTGGTTCAATTGTTGGAGTTCAACTTGGTCAAAAACTTGGACAGTTCTTAGATAGCACTGAATTAAAATCTTTATTTGCAATGCTTCTTATCTCAGTTGCTATTGCAATTGGATACGATTCATTTTTTAGAGACAAATCAGGATTTACTAATGACAAAGTTATTAATACAGATTTAAATGCATTAGCCGAATTTATTGTAAAATTTTCCAGTGAAGCACCTTTTTTATATGGGACACTTGCCATTCTATTAGCAGTAGCTCTTGGCGCATTGATTGCGTTTATGAGAAAAATATTAAGTCCTATTATTAGAAAAATGTTAAGTGACTTTAGAAAAAAAGAAACAAAAAAAGTAGTAGAAGTAAAATTTCCTGAGAAATAATTTATTTCCTTACATATTTTTGTTTTGATGGAATTACTCCTCTAACTCCACCTTTAGGATCATCAACATCACCTTTTCTTCTTGGGATTAAATGGATATGACAGTGCATAATTGATTGTCCTGCATCTTTTCCTATATTAACTCCAACATTATAACCGCTAATTGTTGAGTCTAATAATTTTAGTTTTTCTTTTTGTTCCTTTAGTAACTGGTTGAGTTCATCAAGTTCTTCGGAAGTCAATTTAAAATAGTCATCAATATGTCTATTAGAAATTATTAGCGTGTGATGTTTTGTTACTGGATAAGCTGTATCTCTTATTATAAAAAAAAATTTTTTCTCTTCTATAATTTTACATTTGGATTTATTGCAAAAAATACAGGAATCTTCTGTTTTAGACATTAAGCACTTCTATAAAGCTTGGTCATTACAAACTCTTTATGACCTAAAGCTTCTGCACAAGTCAGTCTTCCGTTAGCTACTCTCAACATAGTCTTAATTAATTCATCACCAGCTTGAGACAAATTCATTTCTCTTGATAGAATTTTAGAAACATCACAGTCAACGTGCTCCTTCATTAACTTTGCAGTTAAAGGGTTGGCAGTTAGTTTAACTACTGGTTCAATTGGGTTTCCAATAATATTTCCTTGTCCAGTAGGAAATAAGTGAATATTAAAACCTCCAGCAGCTTGTAAAGTCACACATTCGGCTGCAGCAGAAGATGTGTCCATAAAATATAAGCCTTTTCCTTTTTTAGGTTCTTCAGCAGGTTCTAAAACATCAATAAATTTTAAATTACCTATCTTTTGAAAATTTCCAAAAGCTTTTTCTTCTATCGTTGTTAAACCCCCAGCTATATTTCCAGCTGTTGGTTGACTTTCAGATAGGTCATCTGTTGCTTCTTTTAAAATAAAATCATTATAAGCATTCCACGTTTTCATAAACTTATCTTTAGCTTCTGGTGTTGCTCCTCTAGCTGCACAAACTTTTTCAGCTCCTGTTAGTTCTGAAGTTTCTCCAAAACACAGATGTACTCCAAACGGTTCTAATTTTTCCATTAAATTTCCTACAGTAGGATTTGAGGCTAAACCAGATGTTGTATCTGACTCACCGCATTTTACAGAAATCCATAAATCACTTAAAGGACATTCCTCTCTTTGTTTTTCTGAAGCCCATTGAGAAAATTCTTGAGCTTTTTTAGAAGCTTTCATTATCGTTCCAATATCACCTGTTCTTTCAATATGAAAACCTTCTACTGGCTTTCCAGTTTTAGCTATTTCATCTACTATTCTTTTAGTCCACTTAGGTTCAATACCAATTACAATAACTGCTGCAACATTTGGATTTTTACCTGTGCCTATCATAGTTCTAAAATGTAATTCCAAATCCGCACCAAATTGTAATCTCCCATAAGAATGCGGTAAAGCGATTGTACCTTTTATATTGTTTGAAACGGCTTCAGCACAAGCATTCGAAATATCATCAACTGGGAGAATAATGACATGGTTTCTAGTTCCAGCTCTTCCATTTTCTCTTTTATAGCCTAAAAAACTTTTTGGGATTTCCATCAAATTACCATTTTTTTGTTTTTACATTATGAACATGAACATGTTCACCTTTTTTAATAGATTTAACAACTTTGCCAATATCATGACCGTATTTTAAAATAGTGTCACCCTCTTTTAAGTCTTGCAGGGCAATTTTATGACCTAAAGGTACCTCGTTAATAGAACTAACTTCTACAGTTTTGTCATTTTCCATGATCCAGGCCTTACATTCTTGGCCTTTTTTCGTGGTTTCAATAACGACAACTCCCACATTGTCTTTTTCATCATGAATAATTAAATCAGGCTGTGACATAAAATATTTAATGGATATAGACTAAATTTTGATATATTGGAAGATAGATTAATTAAATTATTAGAAAGAATTTTATGGCAAAAATGACCACAGAAGAAGCTTTTGTAAAAGTTTTGCAAATGCATGGTATTGAACATGCTTTTGGGATAATTGGGTCAGCCTTTATGCCTATTTCTCATATCTTTCCAGATGCTGGCATAACATTTTGGGATGTTGCTCATGAAACTAATGGTGGATTAATTGCAGATGGATATACAAGATCAACTGGAAAAATGTCAATGGTTGTTGCTCAAAACGGGCCAGGTATCACAGGATTAGTAACACCGATTAAAACTGCTTATTGGAATCATACACCACTACTTTTAGTAACACCTCAAGCAGCAAATAAAACCATGGGACAAGGAGGATTCCAAGAAGTCGAACAAATGAATTTATTTAAAGATATGGTTTGTTATCAAGAAGAAGTTAGAGATCCTTCAAGAATTGCAGAAGTTTTGAATAGAGTAATTGAAAAAGCAATTAGAGGATCTGCCCCAGCACAAATAAATGTACCAAGAGATTATTGGACACAAATTATAGATATAGAATTACCACCAATAGTTAGATTAGAAAGACAAGCAGGGGGAGCAGAAGCCATAGATAAAGCTGCAAAATTATTATCCGACGCTAAATTTCCAGTGATATTATCTGGGGCAGGAGTAGTTATAGGCGGAGCTATTGAGGAGTGTAAAAAATTAGCTGAAAAATTGGACTCTCCAGTTTGTTCAGGCTACCAACATAATGATAGTTTCCCTGGAAGCCATCCTTTAGCTGTTGGACCTTTAGGTTATAATGGATCAAAAGCAGCGATGGAGTTAATTTCTAAAGCAGATGTTGTTTTAGCATTAGGAACAAGATTAAATCCATTTTCTACTTTACCAGGATACGGAATTGATTATTGGCCCAAAAATGCAAAAATTATTCAAGTTGATATGAATTCAGACAGGATTGGTCTAACAAAAAAAGTAACAGTAGGTATTTGCGGTGATGCAAAATTAGTTGCTCAACAATTATTAAATAAACTCTCTAAAAATGCGGGTGACACAGATAGACAAAAACGAAAAGATTTAATACATCAAACCAAGTCTGCTTGGCTTCAAAAATTATCAAGTTTAGATCATGAAGATGACGACCCAGGAACAGTGTGGAATAAAGAAGCTCGATCTAGAGATAAAGATAGGATGTCACCCCGTCAAGCATGGAGAGCAATACAAGCAGGTATGCCTGAAGATGTAATTATATCAAGTGATATTGGAAACAATTGTGCTATCGGAAATGCTTATCCAACTTTTGAAAAAGGAAGAAAATATTTAGCACCAGGTTTGTTTGGCCCTTGTGGTTACGGATTTCCATCTATACTTGGAGCAAAAATTGGTTGTCCAGATGTTCCTGTAATAGGTTTTGCTGGAGATGGAGCTTTTGGTATTAGTATGAATGAGATGAGTTCTTGTGCGAGAGAAGAATGGCCTGCTATTACAATGGTAATTTTTAGAAATTACCAGTGGGGTGCAGAAAAAAGAAATACAACATTATGGTTTGATAATAACTTCATCGGAACAGAGCTTGACCCAGAATTAAGTTTTGCTAAAGTTGCTGATGCATGCGGCTTGAAAGGTGTAACAGTTAAATCAATGGAAGATACTACAAAAGCAATTAAACAATCTTGTGAAGATCAAAAAAAAGGGATTACCACTTTTATTGAAGTCATCTTAAACCAAGAATTAGGTGAGCCGTTTAGAAGAGATGCCATGAAGAAGCCAGTCAGTGTTGCAGGTATAAAAAAATCTGACATGAAACCCCAAAAAAACTTAAATTAATTTAATTTTAAAACACTAGCAGGGTCTAATTTAACATCAAACCAATTTAATCTAATATCCAAGTGTGGTCCTGTTGATCTACCAGTTTTTCCTACAGTGCCAATCTTATCACCTTGTTTAATTTTTTGACCAACTTTAACATCCACATCCTTTAAATGCATGTATAACGTACTTATACCATGACCATGATCAAAAATAATTGTTCCTCCTGTAAAATAGAGATCGTTTTCTGCAAGAGTTACTATTCCATCCAACATTGCTTTTATTGGGGTACCTTCAGCAGAAGCAAAATCTAATCCATAATGAGGCCTTCTAGGTTTTCCGTTTAGTATTCTTTGACTACCGTAGACACCTGTAATAATTGAATTTTTAAGTGGAACTTTAAATTTTTCTTTGAAAAAGGTTAGATCACTATTAATAGATCTAGCTTTTCCGATTAAAACATTGTCCGCTTTAATTCTATCATAAACTTCTTTTGGAGGTGTTACTTGCTTCTTAGGCAACCCATCAATTCTCTGAATTTTATATTCTTTTTTTAAAACTTTTTTTTCTATTATTTCTGTTTTTCCATCATTGGTGATTTTAATTAAAATGTTATTTTTTCTATCTCTGCCAATTCCAAACGCAAAATAACCATCTTTAGTAACTCTAACTTTTGTTTTATCTATAAATACTTTTGAAGTTGGAATAGTTTTACCTAAAATAAAAGATCCTTGTTTAAAACTTCCTTGAAATTCTACAGCATAAGAATTTAAGGGTATGAGAAGAAATAAAATTATTTTTATTATCTTGCTGTCCATCCGCCATCTACTAATAATGAAGTTCCAGTAATCATTGAGGCTGCATCTGAGGCTAAAAAAACTGCAGCAGATGATACTTCAGATAGTTCAGCATATCTCCCTAGAGGAATATTACTTAAAACTTCTTTTCTAAAATTTTTATTTTTAAAAAATTTCTTTGTCATAGGAGTGACTACGAAAGTGGGAGCTATACTATTTACTCTAATATTGTATTTGGCTAAGTCTATAGCCATTCCCTTTGTTAATCCTTCAATACCAAATTTTGTCATATTATAAACACTTCTTATCGGCCCACCTACATGACCCATTTGAGATGACATATTAATTATAGCTGCACCAATTTTTTTTCTATTCTTTGCTTCAGTCATTTTTAAAGCAACTAAATTTGCTACATTGAATGCTGCGATAGTATTTATTTTAACAACTTTCTCCATATCTTGTTTTCGAACTTTTAAAAAATGCTCTGGAATGTTTGTTCCAGCATTATTAATTAAAACATCAATTTTTTGTTGGCTATTTACGATTTGTTTAACCTGAAGATAATTTGTTAAATCACACACATAAGTTTTGCATTTAACTTTGAGTTTTTTTGCTATTTTAGAGACAGAATCAAGATCATTTTTTGTTCTACTAATTAATATTAAATTTGATCCAGCTTCAGCTAAAGCTATTGCGCAAGCTCTTCCTAAACCCTTTCCAGCTCCAGTTACAAAAGAATATTTTCCTTTTAAATTATATTTTTTTAAATACATTTTATAAAATTAATTTTAGATCAGTGTATATTAAATCTATCGCAACTAACAGTATAGCCAATAAACCTAACCATCCGATCCATTTATATTTTTCAATCCATTTCGCTATAAGATTAGCTGCGAATGCCATCAAAGCAATTGATAAAGCTAATCCGAATATTAAAAGCATAAAATGACCTTTTGCTGCTCCTGCTACGCTCAAAACATTATCAAGACTCATAGTGACATCAGCCATAATGATCGTAAAAATTGCCTTTCCAAAAGAACTATTATCAACTTTAATATCTTTATTTTCTATCTGACCTTTAATCACGTCAAAATATAGTTTGTAACATATATAAAGCAGTAAAATTCCCCCGATCAATCTTAGACCAGTGATCATTAACAAATAAGTTGTTATTAAAGTGAATAATATCCTTAAAATAACTGCTGCGCTTATACCCCAAAATATTATTTTTTTTCTTTTATCCTGATCAAACTTTGAAGCAACCATTCCAATTATAATAGCGTTATCACCAGCCAAAATTAAATCAATAAATATTATTTGTGTTAAAATTAAAATTTCTTCTGTCATTTTGTTTGATTATTTAAAATAAATTCTGCACCTTTCTCTGCAATCATTATTGTTGGAGCGTTTGTATTTCCCGAGGTAATATTTGGCATAATAGAAGCATCGACAACCCTTAAATTTTCAAGTCCATGGGCGTATAATTTATCATTTACAACTGCGTTTTCATCTTTTCCCATTTTACAAGTACCTACTGGGTGAAAAATTGTTTGAGTAAAATTACTTCCTGCTTTAACTAATTCTTCATCATCGGTTATATGAATGCCAGGTCTATACTCTTCGGGCTGATATTTTTTAAAAGTTTCAGTTTCTAACATAATTTTTCTTACAAGTTTTAATCCTTGTGCTGCAACCATTCTATCATCTTGAGTTGATAGATAATTCATTTTTATTTTTGGATTAACTCTACTATCTTTATTTACAATCGATATCTCACCTCTACTAGTAGGCCTGACATTAGCAACAGTAGGTGTGATTCCATCAAAATCATGTAATTTTGAAGCACCTAAAATGTCAGTGCTAATTGGTTGAACATGAAATTGTAAATTAGGTGTTTCTTTTGAAGGGTCACTTTTAGCAAATCCACAAACCTGACTTGCTCCCATAGTCATCGGACCACTTTGTTTTAAAATATACTCTAATCCAATTAAAAAGTTTCCAAATAGACTATTAATCTTTCCATTTAAAGATTTTAAGTTTTTTACTTTATAAACTGGTCTAAACATCAAATGATCTTGTAAATTTTGCCCAACACCTTTTAATTCATGAATAACATCTACTCCATTTTTTTTAATTTTATTTGCATCTCCGATACCCGAAACTTGTAAAATGTGAGGAGACCCAATTGAACCTGCTGATAAAATGATTTCTCGTTTTGTCCGAGTTGTGATCACCTTTTCCCCTTGATAATAACTTACACTAACTGCTTTTTTACCTTCAAAATTAATTTTTTGAACATGAGCGTTAGTCACAATTTTTAAGTTTGTTCTGTTTTTTATCGGATTTAAATATCCTTTAGCAGCGCTACATCTTAATTTTAATAAAGATTTATTGTGATTTGTAGTAAATTGGAAGAATCCAATTCCTGAGTTGTCTCCTGTATTAAAATCTTCGGTTTTTCGTATTCCACATTCTTCAGCTGCGTTCTGAAATTCATCTAATATTTTTAAATTTATTCTCTTATTTGAAACCATTATTGGCCCATCATCGTTGTGAAATTTGCTCTTACCTAATTCATTATTTTCAGATTTTAAAAAATAAGGAAGAACATCGTTCCAACCCCATCCGTTATTTCCCATCTGTCTCCAGTTGTCATAGTCATTACTTTGACCTCTGATCCATAAAAGTCCATTGATGGATGAACTTCCTCCAAGAGTTTTTCCTCTTGGATATCTTATAGATCTGTTATTCATGCTTTCATCTTTTTCTGTATTAAAACACCAGTCTACTTTTGGATTATGCATGGTTTTGTAGTAGCCAACTGGAATATGAATCCACGGATAATTATCTTTTCCTCCAGCCTCTAAAAGTAAAACTTTATTTTCTTTTTTAGCGGAGAGCCTATTGGCCAAAACGCATCCTGCTGAGCCTGCTCCAACTATTATGTAATCAAATTCATCCATTATATTTTACTTATAGGGTAGATAATTTATAATTACCAATAAGTCTAGTACAACCGTAGGTTTTATGACAAGTATTTGACTCTCTTAATTCAATCAAACATACTCTCAAAAAATAATAAACCTAACGGGGGATAAATGAGAAAACTATTATCAATTGTTTTAGGACTAGCTGTATTTATAGGTATTTCTGTAACTTCAGCAAACGCTAAAACATTAAAATGTCAGACCGTTCTTAACACTAAAGCTGATGAAGTTAAGATGTTAAAGGACTTTACTGACACTGTAACAGAACTTACTGATGGTTCATTAAAATTTGAAATTTTACCAGCAGGAGCTGTTGTAGGAGTTAAAGAAACTTTAGACGCAGTTGATAAAGGATTAATCGATTGTGGTTTCGCTTGGACACACTATTGGTCAGGTGACCATCCAGCAGCTATGTTATTTGGTTCGCCAGTAGCAGGTGGTGGAGTAGGTATAGACAATTTAGCATTTTTATCATGGTTTCAATACGGTGGTGGAAAAGAATTGTACGACCAATTATGGAAAGAAATGGGAAGAGACATAAAAGGATTTATGCTTCAACCAGTTGGACCAGAAGCTTTAGGTTGGTTTCCAAAACCAATTAAAGATATGGCTGACTTTAGAAAATATAAATTCAGAACTCCTCCAGGAATTCCTGGTCAAACATATAAAGATATCGGTATAGCATCTGTAGCAATGGGTGGTGGGGACATTTTACCAGCATTACAAGCAGGAACTATCGATGCAGCAGAGTGGTGTTGCCCTAAACCAGATTTAACATTTGGTTTCCAAAAGGTATTAAAACACTACTATCTACAAGGCTTACACCAAGTAGTAGTAAATGCTGACTTTTATATTACTGGAAAAACTTACAAAAAAATGACTGCTCATGAGAAAAAATCTCTTGAAGTAGCTGCAAACGCTTCATTAGCTAAATCTTTAAGCTACAGAATCTATGAAAATGGAAAAGCTTTAAGAGAATTAACTACTAAGCACGGAGTAATTTTAGAAGATACTCCATCAGACTACTTTAAAGAATATATGGCAGCAGCAAAGAAAACATTGAATAAAAACGCAGCAGAAAATAAGTTTTTTGCTAAAGTTTATACTTCAATGAAAGAATTTGCTGATATAGCTGTTCCTTTCTGGAGTGGTGCACAAATGTCAAATGCTAAGCTAGGAATGGCCCACGCAGCGACATTAAAATAGTCATTAAGTAAAGATTATAATAAAGCGGATCAATTAAATGATCCGCTTTATTTTTTTAAACAAAAAAAGGGAGCAAATGCCTTTAAGAACAAAACTAGATAAATCAGATGAAATGATCGCCGAAAGACGTGGTGGCTCTGGTAAAATGCCTGCTGATATGCCTTCGTGGATGGCAAAAACAATCACATCAATAGATAAATTTAGCAGGAGGGTAGGCAGTGTTGTTTGTTGGATTTTAATGCCCTTAATTTTTGCAATGACTTATGAAGTGATAATGAGAAAATTTTTTTTAGCGCCTACAATTTGGGCTTACGACATTAGTAGATTTTTATATGGAGCTTTATTTATGTTAGGAGCAGGTTATGCTCTTTCTAAAGGTGTTCATATTAGAGCAGATTTTTTATACAGAAATTTTAAAACTAAAAATCAAGGACTTATAGATTTTTGGTTGTATATTTTATTTTATTTTCCAGGCTTAACAGTTTTTCTTTATATGACCATTGGTTATGTAGGAGAGTCAATTCAAAGAGGAGAGAGGGGCATGGATACGACATGGATGCCATATATGTGGCCAATTAAATCATGTTTACTTATTGGAATAGTCTTTCTTTTAATTCAAGGTATTGCAGAATTATTAAAAAGTTACTGGGCCGCTAAAAAAGGTGAATGGCCAGGAGAAACTAAGTGATTGCTGAGCTAATTGATCCAGCAGTTCTAGGCTTCATTTTAGTTGGAGTAATGCTTTTTGCTATATTTGTAGGATTTCCTATTTCATTTACTTTAATATTTTTAGGATTTGTATTTGGTTATCTAGGATTTGGAAAACTAGTCTTTTACTTAATGACATTACAGTTTTCAATGGTAATGACCGAACAAACCTTAGCCGCCGTCCCGCTCTTTGTCTTTATGGGCATTATGATGGAACAAGCTGGATTAATGGAGAGGTTATTCTCAGCATTTCAATTAATGTTAGCTAAAGTTAGAGGATCACTTTATTACGCGGTTTTATTTGTATCAGTTATATTTGCAGCAGCTACAGGTATCGTTGGTGCATCAGTAACTATATTAGGAATTATGGCTGCAAAATCTATGAATAGATCAGGTTATAACGTTAGATTGGCAGCTGGAACTATTACAGCTGGAGGTACTTTAGGAATATTAATTCCACCGAGTATTATGCTAGTTGTTATGGGACCAATTATGGAAATCCCAGTAATTGATTTATTTGCTGCTGCCATTTTTCCAGGAATACTTTTAGCCACTTTATATGCTGCTTACACAACAATTAGATGCATGATGGATCCATCTTTAGGACCTCCGTTACCAGAAGATATGAGAGCTACAAGTATGACTAAAGTTTGGATTGAATTCTTTTTAGGTTTAGTACCTCCAGCAGCTTTAGTTTTTGCAGCACTTGGAAGTATACTTTTTGGTTTTGCTACTCCAACAGAGGCAGCGGGCTGTGGTGCAATGGGAGCTCTTCTATTGTCTTTAGCTTACAAAAAATTAACATTACCTAAGTTGCAAGAGGCTTTAGTTAAAACTTTAGAAATTACTGCACTAATCATGGTTTTAGTTGCGGCATCAAATTTCTTTGGAGCAGTGTTTGCAAGATTAGGAACACCGACACTTCTAACTGAATTTTTACTTGGACTTGAAATGAATAGATACCTTATTTTAGCAATGATAATGGTTATGATATTCCTATTGGGCTGGCCATTAGAGTGGGTACCAATTGTAATGATTATTATTCCAATTATTTTACCATTAGTAGAGGCACTAGGTTTTAATTTAACTTGGTTTGCTATACTAGTAGCGGTCAATCTCCAAACCGCCTGGCTATCTCCACCTGTGGCACTTTCAGCCTATTTTTTAAAAGGCGTAGTACCTGAATGGGATTTAAAAGATATTTACTATGGAATGATGCAATTTATGGTCTTGCAAATTATTGGATTAGTATTAATAGTATTATTTCCACAAATAGCTTTGTGGTTACCAACATTACTTTATGGCAGTTAAATATATAAAAAAAGCAGCTAAAACTCCGGAGACGGATGATCACAAAACACAGGCAGCTGTGCAAGATATTCTTAATGATATTGCAAAAAGAAAAGAAGTTGCCCTAAAAGAATTAAATAAAAAATTCGATAAATATGATGGCGAAGTTATTGTTTCAAAAGAAAAAATTGAAGAAGCTATAAAAAAAGTTGATCAAAAAACTAAAGATGACGTTAAATTTGCTCACGAACGAATAAAAAAGTTTGCAGAACATCAATTAAAAAGCATGAATAATAGCTTTGAAGTTGAATTATCTGATGGATTGTTTGCAGGTCAAAGATTAATCCCAGTAGATACAGCAGGATGTTATATACCTGGAGGGCGTTACGCTCATATATCTTCAGCAGTAATGGCAATTACTCCAGCTAAAGTTGCTGGCGTTAAAACAATTATCTGTGCTAGCCCACCAAAAGATAAGGACGGCGCAAACCCAGGAATTATTTTTGCTGCCAATCATTGTGGCGCTGATGTAATAATGAATTTAGGAGGTGTTGCTGCAATAGGTTCTATGACACATGGTTGTTTTGATAACCCTCCTGTTGATTTTTTAGTTGGTGCTGGAAACCAGTATGTAGCTGAAGCTAAAAGAATTGTTTATGGAAAAGTAGGCATTGACCAATTTGCTGGACCTACTGAAATTGCAATAATTGCAGATAAGACTGCTGATAAAGAAATTGTTGCGGTTGATTTAGTTGGTCAGATGGAACATGGATACAATTCCCCAGCATGGTTGTTCACCACAGATAAAGAGTTAGCTGACTTTACAATGAAAAGAGTACCTGAATTAATAAATGAATTACCTGAATTAGCGAAAGTAAATGCAACAGCAGCTTGGAAAGATTATGGCGAAGTAATTTTATGTGACACTAATGAAGAAATGGCTGAAGTAAGTGACAAGTACGCATCAGAACATTTAGAAGTGCATGCAGAAAATTTAGATTGGTGGCTCAAGAGATTAAGAAATTATGGCTCATTATTTTTAGGAGAAGAAACAACAGTCGCTTACGGAGATAAATGTTCTGGCACAAATCATATTTTACCGACCAAAGGTGGAGGGAGATATACTGGTGGCTTATTTGTTGGAAAATTTATTAAGACTTTAACTTTTCAAAGAATGTCGAAAGAAGCAACTAAAGTTGTAGGTGCTACTGCAGCTAGACTTGGTAGAGCAGAAGGTATGGAAGCACACGCAAGAACAGCAGACATAAGATTAAGGAAATACGGTTTTTCAAATTAATGCATGCATTAGTTTATACTGGCACTCAAAAAATAGATTATAGAGAAGAAAAAGACCCAGTCACAAAACCAGGTGAGTCATTAATTAAAGTTCAAGCCTCAGGTATCTGTGGCTCTGATATGCATGCCTATCACGGCAATGATGAAAGAAGAATACCTCCACTTATATTAGGACACGAAGTAAGCGGGATTAGTCTTGATGGAAAATATAAAAACAAAAAGGTAGTTGTTAATCCACTTATAAGTTGTGAGAACTGCGATTATTGCCAAAAAGAAAGAGAACATCTTTGCCCAAAAAGAACAATGATAGGGATGAGTACACCCATAAAAAGAGACGGTGGTTTAGCAGAATTAGTATCAGTACCAGAAAAAAATATTTATGAAATTCCTAACAATCTAAGTATTAAAGAAGCCGCTTTGGCAGAACCTACTGCAGTAGCTTTACACGCAGTATTATTAGCAGAACAGAATTTAAAAAAACCTTTGTCTGAAAGCAAAATTTTAATTCAAGGAGCAGGGGCTATAGGTTTATTATGTGGTTTAGTTTTAAATAAAGAAAAAAATTCTACAAACATTACAATGTCTGATCCTAACAAAAAAAGATTAGATGAATGCGCCAAGTATTTAAAAGCGAATTTTGTGTCTCCAAATGATAAATCGATTAAAGAAAATAATTTTGATCTGATATTAGAGTCCGTTGGTCTTGAGGTTACCCGTCATCAAGCCATAAAGTCAATTGCTCCGGGTGGAACTATTCTTCATATAGGATTAACGCAGCCTTCAGGAACTTTTGACTTTAAAAAATTGACAATTCAAGAAATTACTCTAGTAGGAACTTACTGTTATACAAATAAAGATTTTAAAAATACTTTAGAAATTCTTAAAGAAAAAAAATTAGGTGATTTGGGTTGGATTGAGTACAGAGATCTAAAAAAAGGTTCTGAAGCATTCAATGAAATACATAACGGCACTTGTGTGGCCCCTAAAATCATTCTTATTCCATAAATCAATTTATAGTTGTGCAACAAAATGCATACCTGAAATAAATTTTTAACATAGTTAATTTGTGTAAATATTAGCTAAAATTTAACTATGAAAAAAATTATTTTATTACTATCTTTTTTTATCTTCACTTCTGCCAATGCAGAAATGAGTGATAAAGATAAATCAAAAGCATGGGATTGCGTTGGGATTTACATGGCTAATTACTTTCTGCCATCAGGAGAAAAATTTGAGTATGGTATGAAAGAAAAATCTATTTCAACCACAAAGGTTTTAAAAACATATGCTCTTGAAATAGGAATACCAGAAAAAGAATGGGATGAAGGAGTTAATAAGGCAGTTGATAAGCATTATGGTTCTAAATACGACAAAGCCAAAACTGAAAAATGTCACTCTTTTGTCGAAGCTTTAGTTCCTAATGGAGCTGAAAGAGTAAAAAAAGTAGTTCAAACATTATATTAAAAGAAATATATGAAAAAAATATTTATAATTTTTTATTTAGCATTTTTTACTTCAGTTTATGCAACCGGTCATTTAAGCGATAAGGATAGAAAGGCCACACTTCAGTGTGCTGGTCTCTACTATGCTAACAGTATGATACCTCAGGGATCCTTAGAATTAGATAAGATTGTTTTTTCAATTGCTGCTAAAAAATTCCTGACATCATATTTGATTAAAGAGGGAGTGGATGAAAATAACGTAAACACAGAACTAAACAAATCTGTCGATGAATTATATGGAAAACCATATGATGGAAAAAAAACAGAGGATTGTAATAAATATATTTACAAACTAATTCCAGAGTCCAAAGCAGAAATAGACAAGCTAGTAAAATCTGGAATTTATTAATGAGTGGATTTGTAATAGCTAATATAGATGTAAAAGACTCAGAAGCTTATAAAGAATACGTAGGTAAAGTTGTTCCTACAGTAAAGAAATTTGGAGGAGAATACATAGTTAGAGCTGGAGAATATAAAGTTATGGAAGGTGAATGGGAAAATCCTAGAACAGTTATAATTAAGTTTCCAAATTATGAAAAGGCTTTAGAGTGGTATGACTCTGAAGAATACAAGCCCGTAAAACCAATTCGTTTAAAAAACTCAGTTGGTAATATGATAATAATTAAAGGAGTATAATATGATAGTAAAAATAGAAGGACCAATCGCTACTTTTGCAAAATGGAAAGCAATGGTTCAAAGCAACTCAGAAAAGATCAAAAAATACGGCATGACATTTCTTTATGCTGGAACTGAAAAAGATAATGACTCAAAAATCACTACTATTATAAGATTTGATTCAATGGATGGTCTTAAAGCTTTTAAGGCGGACGAACAG
The DNA here is from genome assembly GCA_902604065.1 of uncultured Pelagibacteraceae bacterium. Classification (GTDB taxonomy): domain Bacteria; phylum Pseudomonadota; class Alphaproteobacteria; order Pelagibacterales; family Pelagibacteraceae; genus Pelagilacustribacter. The sequence continues at coordinate 25,796 of CACKXF010000003.1, forward strand.
CTTCATAAAGAAAGAGCAGCAGCTGGAGTAGTCTTAGAGAAATCAGTTACAACTCCAATGGGTGAAGACCTTTTGGAACAATATAAAGGATAACAAAAAGGAGAAAAGATGATAGAAAAATTTGGAAATGCATTCTATTTAATAATCTACTTAGCACATTTCATAATAGTAGGCAGTTACGCTTACCAGCTAGTCTTTGATACTAAAAAATTTCTTAAAGGCAGAGGAGTAGATAAGACAGCCACATTAATAACTAGATTTGCTGGTTCATTTATGGTCGCGATAGTTTTAATGGCGATCTATGTTGCCTTTGTTAGATCAGGTGGTTTAGATGCTACCTGGGCGTTCTTTAATTTAGTTTTTATAATTAATGTTTCAATATTAGCTGTAAATTTTTATACGTTAAAAATTGATAAGACAGGTTTAACTAAAAAAACAAAAAACGATGGAATATATGCGCCACTAATTTTAGTAATTATGAGTGCTTTACTTTGTTATGGTCTTGCAGATAAAATCTACGTTTAAAAATAAGAAAGGAGGGAGAAAATGGCAAAATTTATAACTCTAGGAGTTTATACCGCTAAAGGATTAGGTGGCTTTGTCAATAATCCATCTACAGACAGAAAAGCTGCAACATCTGCACTTGCTGCTGCTGGTGGTGCAAAAGTAACTCGTTATGCCGGGTTAAGAGGAAAGTATGATTTTATGGCAGAAATCGAAGGTACTTTTGAACAGGCTGCTGCAGCTGCGATGGTAGCAGTGTCAAGCGGCGCGGTATCAGATTTTACTATTCTAGAAGATGTTGATCTTAATGGAATAGCAGAAACTGCAAAAAAAATGGCCACGACTTACAAAGAGCCTGGAAAATAATTATTTTCTAAAACTTAAGCATTTCAAGGTATCGGTGAAATTTAATTGATTTTTAAAATTAAAGTTTATTTCATCGATACCTTTATTCAACTCTTTTTTTGATAAGTTTAAAAGACAAGACATATATCTATTTTTAATCATCGATACATACTTTTTCTTAGAAATTCTTACATTAAAATTGAAATTTACTTCTTTTATTCTTTTTAAATTTTTTTTAATAATTTTAAATAATATTTCATCCTTTTTAAGACTATAACTGAGTTGTTTTTTCATTTTTTTAAAACAAGGTATTTTATTATTTTTAGTTTTAAGAGAAAAAATTAACAGCGTTCCTTTTGTATTTAAGTTTTTTTTAGCTAAATTTAACAAAGAAATAATTTTTGTTTTTGAAAAAAAGTGAATTGTTTGTTTGATGATAATAATATCAAATTTGTTACCTTTTTTGAGATATTTTATAGCGTCTGACTTTTTAAACAATATGTTTTTCCTGGTATTTTTGTTTCTTAAAATATCTATTCCAACAGCTTTTGTTTCAAATTTATATTTTTTTTGAAGAAAACTTATTATATAAGCTCTACCACAGCCTATATCTAAAACTCTTGTATTTTTTTTTAATATAACTTTTTTTTTTAAAAATTTATGAAATTGATTGATATATTTCTTTGATGATAGCCAAGTTTTATTATCCCAGTTTTTTAAAGGCTTCATTAGAGTGCAACGACAGCAGCAGCGATTGAGGCAAGCCTTGCTTGAGTATCATCTGCTCTACTTGTAATAACAACTGGTACTTTGCCACCTACAACTACTCCTGCAGCGCAAGCCCCCATAAAAAAAATCATCATTTTAACTAATCCATTACCTGCTTCTACGTTTGGCACTAATAGAATATCTGTTTTACCTGCGACAGCATTTTTTATTCCTTTAATTTGTGCAGCTTTCTCAGATACTGAATTATCAAAAGCCATAGGACCGTAAACATCAGCTTTAATACCTTCCTCTTTAGCTCTTTTTGTTAAAGCTTTAGCTTCCACAGAACTTGGAACACTTTCTAAAACCTCTTCTGTGGCAGATAAAATTGAAACCTTAGGTTTCTCAATACCTATCCTATTTGCAAAGTCTACAGAGTTTTTAAGAATATGCATTTTAGTTTCTAATTTAGGAAGCACATTTAAAGCACCATCAGTAATGATAAAAGGTTTATCATTTTTTTCTAGGGTCATATGCCATACATGACTTAATCTTTTTTTACCTATTAGATTTAAATCTCTTTTTAATACAGCTTTCATTAAAATATCTGTGTGAATGTGACCTTTAACAATTATTTTTACCTTTCCCTCACTAGCCAATTTTGCAGCGATTGGAGCTGTACTATTTTCATCTGGTTCGTGAATAATTTCATATTTTGAAATATCCCAATTAATTTCTTTTGAAATTTTTTCGATAATTGACTTATCACCAACAAATATAGGCATAATCAAATTTGCTTCAACTGCTTGCTTAGCAGACTCTATTGCAACTTTTTTAACAGCATTTACTATAACTGCCTTGACAGGACCTTTATCTTTAGCAATTTTTAAAAGATTTTCAGGACAAATTATATTTTTATTTGACAACATCGAGTTCATTTATTTCTTTAAGTATTTTAGATGATACAAATATATCTTTATTTATATTTTTTTTATATATCTTATTTTTTCTTTCTCCCGGATACATTATAGAGCTAAATCCTTTAGCTTTTGGAAGTTTTTTTACTAATTTAATATTTTTTTTTATCTCTTTTAAAAAACTATTTCCTGAAAAAACTTTTGGATTAATTGTGATAAATAAATGCCCTACATTTTGAGGACCTGAAAAATCATCAAAAGGATCTTTTGTTTTTCCACCATGACTACTTCCCGTCAAAACACCACTTAAGATATCTACCATCCATGCTAAACCTGAACCTTTAAATCCTGCTATAGGTAATTGTGTACCAAGCAAAGCTTCTTTCGCGTTAGTTGTTATTTTTCCTTTTTTGTTTAAAGCAACCCCATAAGGAATTTTTAAGCCTAACTTCTCTGCTCTTCGTATTTTTCCTCTGTTAATCATTGAAGCCGATGAGTCGAATATAAAAGGTGCTTTACCTGTTGGAGCTCCAAAACAAATAGGATTGGTTCCAAATAAAGCCTTCTTTGTTCCATGAGGCGCTAATGCAGGTGGAGCATTAGTAAAACAAAATACCAATAAATTTTTTTTTACGGCTTGTTCTGCATAAAAGCTAGATAATCCGTAATGACCACTCTTTTTAATAGCAACAAGACCTATTCCCGTTTTCTTGGCATTCTGAATGGCTATCTTAATACCTAAGTCGGCTGCAACAAAACCAATACTATTGTCTGCATTAATATGTGAGATAGATGAGCTTATTTTTTTAACCTTTATTTTAGGTTTAGAACTTATAAGACCCTTTTTGAGTCTATCACAATACATTTTTAATCTTACTAATCCATGTGATTGTGCGTTTATAAGTTCAGCTTTAAGCAAATAATCTGCGCAAATTTTAGAATGATTATTTGAAAGATTATGATTCTTAAATATTCGCTTTAGTTTTAAAGCTATTACTTTTTTTTTCACTTAATTATTTTAGAACCTTTTTTTTCCCAGTAACTTGTTCTCTCTTTTGGATTTTCAACTAAGTTTTTACAAGTTAGTCCGTATTTTTTAGCTAGAGATGAAAAATCTTTATTGGCTAATTCTACAAATTTATCTACTTTTTCTCTAGTCATTTCAGCCATAACTTCAGCTTTAAATCCCATAATTTCACCTAAGTCATAATTATATTTTAAAGATGCATCTGCGCTTTTTTCTAAACTATCGATTAAATTTTTTTCTTTTCCAGCTTTTTTAAAACTTTCTGCAGCTACTTTGTAAAAACTATAGCAATCTAAATAATCTTTTTGTATATTTTCCATTATATACTTTGCAATTTTTGCCTCTTTAGCCTTATCATCAGCTAAAAGTAAATTTGGAAAAATTGAAAAAATAATAATTATTAGTAATTTACGCATAAAAAATTTAACCTTTGCCTCTCCATGGAATCGTCTTATCTATTATTTTTCTTATTGTTATATCAAATAATAAACCTAACATTCCCATAATAAAAATTGTTATCCAAATTACTTCATATTGAAAATATTTTTTTGCGACATTTTCAACAAATCCTATACCTGTTGTTCCTGCTAAAAATTCTGCTGCTACCAAGGTTCCCCAACACATTCCTGTTGCAACTCTTATTCCAGTAAGTATTTCAGGAAGTGAATTTGGAAATATTACATGTCTTAATATTTGCCATCTTGATGCTCCAAGAGAGTGTGCGGCATGAATTTTAGATAATTGTGTTCCAGATGCACCAGCCCTAGCAGAAATAATCATAATGGATAAGGAGACCATAAATAACAAGAACACTTTTCCTAAATTATCAATACCAAGCACAGAAATTACCAGAGGTGCCCAAGCAAGTGGTGGAACAGGTCTATATAATTCAATTAAAGGATCAAAAAATCCTTTAGCAAATCTATTTAAACCCATAAATAAACCTAATGGAACTCCAACGATTATTCCAAAAACTAAACCAAGCAACACTCTAAGAAAAGAGTCCCATATATGACCTGTAGGAACTGGTATTTTTAATAAATTAAAGTCACCTGTAACAAAACTTAAAACTTTACTTTTAAAATTTGATTTTATTTCACCTTGTTCGTTATGCACTGGATAATCGCCAGGCATTATGTCTGCGATCCAGTTAGGAAGAATAAAACCAATAACTTTACTGATATCCATCATCTCATACCAAATTAAAGGAATTTGTTTAAAACCAACATTTGGATTTAACATTAGAGTAAATTTATTAAGAGTATCAGAAGGTTTTGGAAGCCATCTACCTGATCCTTGTTCAGTGCAGCTTGGACCACTTGACATTATTGTTCCTGATGGAAACAAAAATATATCAACCCATCTTAATCCACCTTGTTCTTTTTTTTGAGCTTTATCAAAATCTATAATTGATGTTTGCATGTCGTTTAAAGTATTAGGTGGAAATATACTTGCATATTCAATTCTTCTGGCGATTTTAAGAATATCTTTTGCAAAGGAAGAGGTAATTTCTTCTGAAGTATCTAGTTTAGATCTGAACTCTTTAATATCTTTTTTAATACTCTCAATTAAAGAGGTATACTGTGAATTATGATTTCTTAGTTCAAAAAATTCATCGCTTATTGAATTTAATTCATCAGCTGCTGCTTGAAATTTTAAACCTTTTTTTGTTTTAGGTATGTAAGGAATTTCTACTGCATTATCTATAGAGGTACTTGAAGCTCCCCATTCCCCTTCTTCTTTGGCTGCCTCAATTCTTTTGCGCTCATCAGCAGCACTTTCTTCAGGAAAATCTTTTTTTATAAAATTTTTTGTTAAGTTATTAATCTTACCAGTTAATAAATCTATTTGTTCTTTAGTATCATTTTCTAAAAGTTTATTATTAGTTAATAATGGAATAGTGCTTTTTGTTTTTTTAACAAAGTTAAATAAAGTTTGTTTATTTTGATTATTCACTTTGCTAGACTTTTCAATATCTAAGACTATTTTATTTAAATTTTCAGTTTCTATTTCTATAACAGATGTACTTTTGAATTGTCTTTCTTCTATTGGAAAAAGATATTTAAGTGATAATAGTGACTCATCTACTTTTGCAACTTGGCAAAGCTCATTTGCTGATTTCGGAAAAAAAGATTTTGCTATATCCCATGAATAATAAAGCCAAACTAATAATAAAAAACTACTTCCTACAATAACCCAGTGTGTGCCTCCTTGTGCTCTTTCGGGATTTCCAAAAACAGCATCAACTTTTTCTGTCTTAATTAATTTTCTTCCGTATAAAATACAACCAACGATAGCAAAAAAAAATATGAATGTTAAAAAAGCTGTTATCATTTAAACGTCTTTACCCATAATCTCTTCTTCCATATTCCAAATCATTGAAAGTATTTCCTCACGTTTAGATACGAATTCTTTATTGTTTTTAATTTCTCTTAAATCTCCTTTAAGACCCATTGAAGCAAATGGAAGTCTATATTCTTTATGAATTCTTCCAGGTCGAGGAGCCATCACATAGCATTTCTCTCCTAACAGCAAAGCTTCTTCTACAGAATGAGTAATAAGGATAATTGTTTTTCCTGTTTCTTTCCAAATTTTAAGCACTAATGATTGCATTTTTTCTCTGGTTAAAGCATCAAGAGCTCCTAATGGTTCGTCCATTAAAATTAAATCAGGATCGTTTATTAAACATCTAGCTAAAGCTACTCTTTGCTGCATACCACCAGATAACTGATAAGTCGGTGTGTTTCCAAAACCTTTTAGACCAACAATATCTAACCATTCTTCTACTTTTTGCTGTGTTTTGATTTGATCTTGATCTTTCATTCTTAAACCAAAATTTACATTTTCTGCTACTGTCAGCCATTCAAATAAAGCTCCCTGCTGAAAAACCATTCCTCTATCAACACCAGGGCCATTAATTTCTTTATCACCTAAAGTAATTTTTCCAGAAGTTGGTCTTATAAATCCAGCAGTTATATTTAATAAGGTGGTTTTTCCACATCCAGAAGGCCCAAGAACTGTAAGCAGCTCTCCTTTTTTTATTGTAAAATTTAAATCTTTTAAAGCATGAACTGTTTCTCCCTTTGGAGTTTTGAAAATCATGTTTAAATTTTGAGAAATAAGATTACTCATAAGATAATTATATTAGATATTTTAAGAAAAAAATAGGCACCAATTTATTCAATTGGCGCCTATTAATTTTATCTTGCTCTAAAAACTACGGTAAAAACTTAGTTGATACCGTACCTCTAGGAGTGTCAAAACCTTTTAAAAATTTTGCTAGATTTCCACTCTTCATAGATTTTTTAGTCTCTTTAGGTGTTAAGAATTTAAAGCCACTTAAAGTATCTTTCATGTCTCCAACTTTCATTTCAGATTCTTTAGCCATAGCATTTAGATCACTTCCACCACTTCTGTATCTATCGTTAGCTTCGTGAGTTAGTTCTACGAAAGATTTTAACATTCCTGGATTTTCTTTCATAAATTTATTTGTAACTGACACGATATCTATACCCATGATACCACCGGCTCGCGCTTCATCTACTGTTAAAAGTCTTGTTCCAACAGATGTAGCAGATTTGATAGAGTTACCACCAAATAAACATGCCATTACAACATCTCCACTTACTAAAGCAGCTGCACCTTCCTCAGGGTCCATTGCTATAATGTTCATTTTTTTTCTGTCGGCTCCAACTATTTTCATACTTTCAGTAAAAACATACTCAGCCATTGTTCCAAGTGGAACTGCAACTTTTTTACCTTCTAGTTCAGAAGCATTAGCTTTTGTTATTCCAGATTTTTTTGAAGTAACACAAGTTGTTCCTCCCATACCGTATTCCATAGCTACATCTACTAACTTAATAGGTGCTTTAGCCTTAACAGCATTGATGTATGGCATTAAACCTTGTGAGTAAGAAATATCAATATCTCCTGCTAACATAGCATCCGTCATCGCAACACCATTACTAAAGTTTGTCCATTTTACTGGAACACCTAGTGCTTTAGAATATGCTTTTTTATTCATGTCCTCAAGATTAGGTGATGGCCATTCTAAAAAGTACGCAACTCTAACTTCTTTAGCAGCAGAGTAAGCTACTGAAGAGTAAAGAGAAAAAGCCAAAATCATCCCAAGAACTGTGCTTATTATTTTTTTCATAGTTCTCCTATATATAGTTTGTTAATTATAAAGATTTAAAATGAATTTTAACCGTAAGTAAATAGCTAGAGTGTTCAATAATAGGCGGACTTTAGTCTTATAATCAATTACAGGTTGCAATTAAATAAAATACTATTTTTTAAAAATTTTTTTAAATTTTTTTAAATTCATAGAAGTATTAGAGGGATAGGAAGCTCCAAAAACTTTTTTACATGAAATTTTCTTAATTTTTGAATTATATTTTTTTGCAAATTTAAAAACACTTTGTGATTTGCCACCAAAATTTATTATTCCTTTTAAATTTATTAATCTAAAAACTTTTGGAGCAATCTCTTCGTGAAAAATAAAATTTGTTAAAAAATCATCAAAAGCAGCTTTATGAATAAATGGTTTTTCGGTCATAGAAGCTCTAACTATCAAAGAATTCTTATACAGTTTTACCGAACATTCCCCACCTAATTTAGACCAGGCATAATTGTTAATAGGTAAGATAGGATCATTTTCTTTATAACCTCCTTTTTTGCCAGGATAAACGTAACTAGATGAAAAATAAATTAATTTAATTTTAAGTTTTTCACAGACTTTTACAATATTCGCTGTACCGATTATATTTAAATCTATACTTCTTTTTATATCAGTATTATGAGCAGACATTGGTCTAGACAAACCAGCTAAATGAATTAGGTACTTAGGTTTCTTTTTTTTTAAGTAATTAGAAACTGATCTTTCTTTTAATATATTTAAGTGAGATTTAGAGGGATAATATATTGAATACTTAGTTTTTACTTTTTTTAAAGACGAAGCAAATCTACCTGTTCCACCAGTTATTACTATTCTGTTTTTATAAAGCAACATGTGAAAACCAAATTCCTCCATTTTCTTTGAATCTTTTTTCTTTAGCAAATATTTCTTCTTTGTGATTCCAGGCAAATAAAAAAGCTACATTAGGAATATCTTCATGAAATTTACTAACCGGAACAATTGGTATATGGGTACCTGGTGAAAACTTTCCAATTTTTTCTTTAGTAGTATCACAGATATAATCAATTATATCATTTCCGATATTGCAATAATTTAAAACAGTTGTGCTTTTAGCAGTAGCGGCGTAACCACAAATCTTTTTACTTTCTTCTTTAAGCTTTTTTAATTTTTTAATTGTCATTTTTTTTGAAATCTCACAAGCTTTTTTAAACTTTAAACAAGACTCAATTGTGTCCAGCTCTTTACTTTGCTCATCATCGATAAGTTTTGAAATTATATCACTTTTTTTGTGTTTATTTTTTCTTCCAATTACATATCGCATTGAACCACCATGGGTTGTCTGTGGCAAAACATCAATCAACTCAAAATCAAATAAATCAAAAATTTTATAAATTGAGCTGATAGAAAACATAAATATATGTTCATCATATATTTGATCATAAGAAACTTTGGAAAACATTGAGCCTAAGTATGGTTCTTCGAAAATAAGCAGTCCTTTAGACGATAATAATTTGTCTACACTTTTAATAACATCTTTTAGATCCGGTATATGAGCGATTACATTTGCTGAACAAATTACATCAACTGAAGAATGAAAATGATTTATATCTTGAATATTCTGACTATTAAAAAATTTATTTAATGTCTTTATATTTTTTTTATTTGCTAGTTCTGCAATAGTTTTTGAAGGTTCATACCCAATAGCTTCAATGTTCATATCTTTAAAATTTTCTAATAAAGTCCCATCATTTGAGCCAACTTCAATAAGTTTAGATCCATTATCTAAATATTTTTCTTTCAACCAGTGAGCAAAATTTCCGAAGTGTTTTTTCATATTAAGAGAACTACTTGTATAAAAAGGATATCTTTCATTATGTACCTTTTCAGGATTTGAAAATTCATTTAGTTGTAACAAAGATATTTTTTCGGAGAATCCAACTTCCATATCGTAAAAAAATTCGTTATTAAAATCTTTTTTTTCTAAAAAACCATTTGCAGATGGCATTTTTCCAAATGACATAAATGGATGTAAATTTTTGTCAGTGATTTTACATTTCATCTTATTTTTTAAGAAATTCTTTTAGTGTTAAATTTTGTTTATCCTTTTTTGACAGCAACGGATTTTTAATAGGCCATCTGATTTTTAAAGAAGCATCATTCCATATAATTCCAATTTCATGTTTAGAAGACCTATATTTAGTATTATAATAATGAACTATATTTTCTTTTTCTTTTGCTAAAAATCCATGAGCAAATCCAGGTGGAATAAAAATTGATTTACCATTTTTATCTGTAAGTTCAATTTTAAAATGTTTGCCAAATGTTTTTGAATTTTTTCTTAAATCTACTACCACGTCAAGAATTGCCCCCTTTAATACCGATACAAACTTACCTTGTTTATTTTTAGTCTGCATATGAAGACCTCTAAGAACGTTCTTTTTTGATTTAGAGGTGCACGAAAAAATAAACCTTGCGCCTTTGAAGAAGGAAGACTTAAAATCTTCCTTAAAGTAACCTCTAGAATCCTTGTAGATTTTATTACTGATAACCTGTAAACCTTTAAATTTAGTTTTTTTAATTTGCATTATTTTTTATACGATATATATTTTAAAATGAAATACCACTATTAGTTGTGTATAATTTAGTTGTTTTAGTTAAGCAATAGTCTAGAAATTTTGTATTATGAGTTCACAAAGAACAAACATTCCTAATTCTTTAAATGAGCACTGGATGCCATTTTCAGATAATAAGTCATTTAAAAAGAATCCTAGATTAATTACAGATGCAAAAGGAGTTTATTTAACAAACCATCTTGGTAAAAAGATGATAGATGCTAGTTCTGGTTTGTTTTGTAATCCTTTGGGTCACGGAAGAAAAGAAATTACAGATGCAGTCTCTAAACAATTAGATAAATTAGATTACTGCCAACCTTTTAACCAAGGTTACGGTGGTTCATTTGAGCTAGCAACAAGAATAGCCAAAAAAACACCGGAGGGACTTAACAGAATTTTTTATACAATTTGCGGATCAACTGCAGTCGAGACCGCTATAAAAATTGCTATTGCATATCATAGAGCAAAAGGTGACTCTAAAAGATTTAGATTTGTTGGACGAGAAAGAGGTTATCATGGAATGAATATAGGAGCTACAACAGTTGGTGGAATGATTAATAATGTAAAAACTTTTGCCAGTATTTTAATGCCAGGTGTTCAACATATGAGACATACTCATTTGCCAGAACATAAATTTGTGAAAGGTCAACCAGATACCGGAGTTGAAATGGCTGAAGATTTAGAGAGAATAGCGATGAATTTTGGTGGAGAAAACATTGCCGCCTGTATTGTAGAACCAATTGCAGGATCAACTGGAACTTTGGTTCCTCCAAAAGGTTACCTGAAAAGAATAAGAGAAATTTGTGATAAGCACGGAATCTTGTTAATTTTTGATGAGGTTATTACGGGTTGGGGCAGAACTGGCTCAGCTTTTGCTGCTCAAGAATTTGATGTAACTCCGGATATGATTACTATGGCTAAAGCAACTACTAACGGGGTTATTCCAATGGGAGTAGTGGCTGTCAAAGAAGAAATGTATGATGCTGTATTAGATTCTTCATCAACCAATCCTGAAGGAACACCTGAGTTATTTCATGGCTATACATATTCTGGTATACCAGCTGCCGTAGCAGCCGGTTTAGCTGTACAAGATATTTTCGACAAAGAAGATATTTTTAAGAGAGCAAAAGAGATGTCACCTTATTTTCAAGACGGATTGCACACATTAAAAGATCTTAAAGAAGTTGTAAGCATTAGGGGTTATGGAATGATGGGTGGAGTTGAAATGCGCATGAAAGATAAACCAGGTAAATCAGGCTTTCAAACTTTTAAACACTGTTATGATGCTGGAATAAACTTCAAAAATACTGGAGATACTTTAATAATTGCACCTCAATTTATCTGTGAAAAAAAACATATTGATGAAATTATAGAAAAATTAAGAACTGGTATTTCAAACTATTCAAAGTCATAAATGATTATCGGAGTTCCTAAAGAAATAAAGCTTCAAGAGCATAGAATAGGTTTAACCCCAGAAAGTGTTAAAATACTTGCTGAAAAAAAACACGAAATTTTAGTTGAGAATAACGGTGGATTTGAAGCAGGTTTTACTAACGAAGATTATTTAAAATCTGGAGCAAAAATTGTAAAAACACCAGATGAAATTTTTAAAAAATCTGATTTAATTGTTAAAGTTAAAGAACCTCAGATGAATGAGGTAAAAATGATTAGAGAGGGCCAGATTATTTATACATATTTACACTTAGCGGCAGCCAAAGAGTTAACCCTTGGTTTAATGAAATCTAATTCAATTTGTATAGCATATGAAACTGTAACAGATGATAAAGGTCGTTTACCTTTACTTGCGCCTATGAGCGCAGTAGCAGGAAGAATGTCAATTCAAGCAGGTGCGCATGCATTAGAAAAAAATCAAAAAGGCAGAGGTTTACTAATTGGAGGAGCGCCAGGAGTAAAATCTGCAAATGTAGTAATTCTTGGTGGAGGGGTTGTAGGTGAAAATGCTGCAATAATTGCTACAGGAATGCGTGGAAATGTTTTTATAGTAGATAAATCAAAAAAAAGATTAGAAGAGCTACACGAATTATTTGGCGATAAGATAATACCAACTGAAAGTGAAAAAGTTGATCTAAAGAAACTTATTTCAGAATGTGATTTACTTGTTGGTGGTGTTTTAATTCCAGGCGCTGAAGCTCCCAAATTAGTGACAAAAGAAATGATCAAGTCTATGAAACGCGGCTCAGTAGTTGTTGATGTAGCGATTGATCAAGGAGGTTGTATAGAAACTAGTAAACCAACAACACACGCAAACCCCACTTATATAGTAGATGATGTGGTTCATTATTGTGTTGCAAATATGCCAGGAGGTGTCCCACGGACTTCTACAATGGCACTTAATAAGGCAACTTTACCTTTATTAATAAAATTAGCAGATCAAGGATATAAAAAAACATTAAAAGAAAATAAAAATTATTTATCAGGCTTAAATGTATATAAGGGTAAAATAACCTTTAAAGGTGTGGCTGATGCTTTTAGACTAGAATACTACTCACCTGAAGAAATATTAAATCAATAAACCTAAACTGGTCAGGTTTAATTACGCTTCTTTATCAGTTTTTTTTGATTAACCCCATAATGAACTAACTTTGTGTATCAATAGTTTCTCCATGTGATTTAATAGACATTGTATGAGTGCAACTGATAAAGAAAAAAACCTTAATTACCAAGAAAATTCTGAGGAAATAAGTTTATATAAAAAAAGAGTGAATTTAAATGAACTTATGGCAAGAATGCACAAAAGCAAAAAAGAAGAAAAGAAAAACAATATAATTCTATCAGCCGCTGCTATATCGGCTGTAACAGTGTTTGGAATTATTTTAACACTCTAAAAATACTAAAATTCCATATTTTAATACTTATTATCTAGCTTAATTTCAATTTGCTACTAATTAAAGCATTGATATAAAGAATTAATGAAAATTAAAAAATGTAGAATCTGTAAATCCAAAAAGTTAGAAAAATTATTTTCATTGGGAAATATGTGTTTCACCGGTAAATTTCCAAATGAAAGACAAATTATACAAAAACAACCTATATTGTTATTAAAGTGTAAGAACTGCGAATTAGTCCAACTGGGACATAACTTTGATTTAAATTATTTATATGGACCTGATTATGGCTATAGAACAGGCATCAATAAGACAATGTTAGATCATGTAAAAAAAGTTGTAAAACATTTGTCAAAAAAAACAAAACTAAAGAAAAAAGAATTTGTTTTGGATATAGCAAGTAATGACGGTTCGTTACTCAAAAACTATAAGAAAAATATTACTACTTTTGGAATTGACCCAATACTGAACAAATATATAGATGAATATAGTAATATAAATTTTAAAGTTTCAAGTTTTTTTTCTGCAGATAAAATTAAAAGTATTGTAAAAAAAAAATTTAAAATTATTACAGCTTTATCAGTATTTTATGACGCTAACGATCCAAATAAATTTTTAAAAGATGTAAAAAAAATATTATTAAAAGAGGGAATTTTTTTGTTAGAGTTCGCAGACTTAGCCTCTATAATTCAATATAAAATGTTTGACACAATTTGTCATGAACATCTTGAATATTATAGTAGTAAAGTAATTATAGATTTATGTAAAAGAAATGGTCTAAGAGTATTTGATATTAAAAAAAATAATATAAATGGTGCGAGCAAACAATATTATGTATGTCATAATGACTCTCATTATAAAGATAATATTTCAATTATAAAAAAAGAACTTAATTTAGAAAAAAAGTTGCAATTATCAGACAAAAATACCTATAAAAAATTTATTAATGAAATAAATCAATCAAAATATAAATTGAATAAATTATTAAATAAAATTAATAGAATGGGTAAAAAAGTTCATTGTTATGGGGCTTCGACTAAAGGTAATGTATTACTTCAATATTATAATATTAATAATAAAACAATTAATTTTGCTGCAGAAAGAAATAAAAAAAAATATAACTTATATACACCGGGAACAAAAATTAAAATAATCTCTGAAGTTCTTTCACGATTTCACAAACCTGACTATTATTTAGTTTTACCGTGGCACTTTAAAAAAGAAATATTAATTCGTGAAACAAGTATAAGAAAAAAAGGTACTAAATTTATTTTTCCCCTTCCTAAACTAGAAATTATTTAGAAAAAGTTAATTTTTCCACTAATTCTTCAAAATGGCTTTGAAAATAAAAATCAAATGCATTATTTCCATTTGGGTAAACTAGAGGAAAATTAGGACCTGACTCTAACAATCTTGGAACTTTAAGAGCTTCTGCCAAAGCATAACCAAAAGATAAATTTCCAATAAATAATCTTGAACCCTTAATTATTGAAGATAATTCCAAAAAGTCTTTACTATCATAGTATTTCAGACTCGTTATTTCTTTTTTTAAATCTTTATATTCATTCTCTAAACCTACAAAAATAATATTTTTATATGAGCTTAGAAAAGAGTAATTAATAAATTTATTTTGTCTTCTTAAACTTCTCATTATAACTATAAAATTTTTATAATTTTTATTGCCTTCAACTTCTAAATAATTTTTTGATAAATCTGGAAAAATACCTGTTAAATGAAAATACCATCTTACAGAGTCTATATTGAAGTTAATTGGAAGTTCTCTAAAAAAATTTAAATCTATATCAATTTTTTGACCATCAAAAATATCCACTTTTTTGAGGAACTTTTGATTTCTCAAAAGCGGTAACATTTTAGCAACAGATTTTTCTGATAGATACACTTCTCCAAATGGATGATCTCTTGAAGCGACATGTTTGGGAATTTTTTTATTTATTTGTAGATATAAATGACATTCTTTATTTTTAGATAATTCCTTCAATACAGGCAAACTGTTAATAATATCACCTAAATGGCCATAATGAAGAAAAGAAATCTTATCATTTTTTATTAAAATATTTCTAAATTCATTTATTTTTGGAACGATAAAACTTTTGTAATTATCTTCTCTTATTTTGATTTTTTTTTTAAAAATATTCGAAAAAAAACTTTTCACAATAAAATAGTTTAATAACCTTCTTTTTCAACAAACTCTAAATCAGCTCTAACCATATCTTTTACTAGTCTTTTAAAATCATATTTTGGTTTCCATTTAAGCTCGCGCTTAGCTTTTCTGCAATCGCCTAAAAGAGTCCTAACTTCTGAAGGACGATATAAAGTTTTTTCTATTTTAATATATTTTTTATAATCCAGATCAACTAACTCAAATGCCATCTTTGCAAAATCTTTAACTGAATATTGCGTTCCAGTGCTTATAACATAATCATTTGGAACTCGTTTATTAAGCATCAGCCACATTGCTTCAACATAATCTTCCGCGTGGCCCCAGTCTCTTTTCGCATCCATATTACCTAGTCTTAAATCTTTTTGTAAGCCAAACTTTATTCTTGCTACTGAATGCGTAATTTTTCTTGTTACGAATTCAAAACCTCTTCTAGGTGACTCATGATTAAATAATATACCACTACAGCAAAACATATTGTAAGCTTCTCGATAGTTTCTTGTTAAATCGTATCCTGCAACCTTAGATATTCCATAAACTGACCTAGGATAAAAAGGTGTTTTTTCTGATTGAGGAACTTCTCTTACTTTGCCAAACATCTCTGATGAGCCTGCAAAATAAAATTTAGTTTTAGGTGAAAATTCTTTCAATGCAGACAGTATATAATGAGTTCCGTTAATATTTGTATTTAAGGTTGAAAATTCATCTTTAAAAGAATAATCAACATAGCTTTGAGCCCCTAAATGATAAACCTCATCTGGCTTTATTCTCTGTATTATTTTCACTAAACTAGCATAACTTTCTAAAGATGCGGGGTGTAAAGTAATTTTATTCAATATATGTCTTAATCGCCACAATCTATGATTCCCATCTTCAAGGGCAACTCTTCTAACGAGGCCGTGAACCTTATATTTCTTTTTTAATAAAAACTCGGTTAAATAAGAACCATCTTGCCCAGTAATTCCAGTTATTAAAGCTTTTTTATTCATTATATTTTAGTTATTTAATGTTATTAATTGTTAATTAAAATATTTTAAATTGATTTATACTATTAGAAAAAAATTACAATTGCTATTTAAAAAGTTCACTTATGGACTTTTTAAATTATTTTATGGCAAAATTGAGAAATCTGAAAAAATAGGAAATAATTCAAATTCTAGTGTAAAAATATCAAAAGTAGATAAAGACTTTGAATATAAAGTTTATGCAATTAAAAATGCCAGGCTATACACCGACACAATAAACGACACAGCTATTATTCAAAACAACAAAATTATTGATGGTCCTTCATTTCAAATTAGAAATGTTAAATTTGAAAATGTAGATAAAAATATAGTTTTTACTAAAGGCACTCCAAGATTTAAAATTAAATTAAAGGGTAATTTATTCTCTTTATTAACCGGTGGTGGAGGAAATTATAATTATTGGCACTGGATGTTTGACGTTTTACCAAGGTTAAAAATTTTAATGAATATAATGGATGTTAATGAAATAGATAATTTTTTATTTCCAAATTTAGAAAAAAAATATCAAAAAGAGTCATTGGACTTAATCGGAATACCCAAAAAAAAAAGAATTTCGAGTATAAATATTAGACATATTGAATGTAGAGAAATATTTGTTACAGATCATCCTTATGTAATTAAGAACCAAGCTTCCGAAGAAATCCAGAATATGCCATTATGGATTATTAATTGGATTAAAGAAAGTCTTTCTCAAAATATAAAATATATCAAAACAATAAATTATCCAAAAAAAATTTATATCGATAGAAGTGATGCGACTTCGAATCAAAGTTCAATGAGAAAGATTATAAACGATAATGAAATCAAAGAAACGCTTGAAGAAAAAGGTTTTACAAGTATAAAATTGAGTTTTTTAACTTTAGAAGAACAAATTAAAATTTTTCAAAATGCCGAGATAATAGTTGGTCTTCACGGCGGTGGATTTGCAAATATGATATTTTGCCAACCTGAAACTAAAATAATCGAATTAAAATCAGTATCAGCTGGCGACGTCATTTTAAATTTGGCAGAAAAATGTAATTTAAAGTATGATACTATTTCAAAAGTACCAGAACAATTAAATCAAAATAATCAACTTGGATTTATTAGAGTTGAAAAAAACGAAATATTAAAAAAATTATGAAAAAGTACCACGGAATAGAAATACTTAGATTTTTTACTTCTATTTCAGTATTAATTTATCATTATAGACACTTTTTTGCCCCTTATAATTCTTCTTCAAATTTAAATTATTTTGATATCTCATCATCTTTGCCATTTTACAATTTTTTAGGTTTAATTTATGAGCACGGTATTTTTGGTGTACACGTTTTTTACACTATTTCTGGTTTTGTATTTGCTCATATATATCTTTCAAATCAAGAAAAGATACCTGCAAAAAGTTTTTTTAAAAATAGATTTGCAAGACTTTACCCTTTACATTTTTTTACTTTAATTCTTGTTTGTATATTGCAATTTTATAGTCATCTTAAATTTGATACTTTTCAAATTATTGAGATTAATGATGTTTATCACTTTTTTTTAAATATTTTATTTATCTCTTCCTGGGGATTTGAAAATGGCCACTCCTTTAACGCTCCCATATGGAGTGTATCCGTTGAAATTGCAATATATATTTTTTTCTTTTTATTATTATCATTTATTAAAAAGTATAAAATATTTTTTGTAATATTATTGAGTTTACTTCTTCTTATTATTGATAAGTCTAAAATCTACGATACGTTATTTTTAGAGTGCGCGCGATTGTTTTTCTCTGGAACATTAATTTACTATCTCTTTCATATTAAATTAAACAATTTATATTATTTTATAGTTGCATTATTTTTTTTATTAATAGCTTTTATAGGTAATTTTAAAACTTTTATTTTCTGTCCTGCTTTACTTTTATTCTTTGTAAGTATTGACACATATATTAAAAGTGAGTCTTATCAATTATTCTTTAAAAAATTGGGTAATCTTACATACTCCCTTTATTTGTTGCATTTACCTGTACAGATCATACTTTTAATAATGTTTAAGCAACTTCAAATAAGTGAATTGGTGTTTACAAATGTAATATTTTTTATACTATTTTTTGTTTTATTGATATTCATAGCCAATTATTTCTTTAAATATTATGAAAAACCCCTTAATGAACTCATAAGAAATAAAATTAAATAACATATTTATGGATAAAAAATATAATTTTCTTAGACCAATTAAAAATGAAAATCTTGTAAGGCTTGGAAGAGAAGCAGACGGTGGATATGTAGTAGATAAAAAAATTGTTCAAAATACAGATTGTCTAATTACATTTGGCTTAGGTCCTGACTGGTCCTTCGAATTAGATTACATAAAGTTAAACAATGAAGTAAAAATATTTATGTATGATTATACTGTTAATAGCAAACCATATTTAAAAGAAATCTGGAAATACTTAAGAAGATTTTTGACTTTTAGATCAAAAAGAAGAGATGTACAAGATAGAATTAAATACTATCTTAACTATTTAAATTTTTTTAAATTAAAAAATGTTAATTTTTTTCCTGAGAGAATTACATTTCCTATCCAAAATAAGATAGATGCCGATTTAGATAAAGTTTTTTCAAGAATTTCAAATGAAAAAAAAGTAGTTCTTAAAAGCGATATTGAAGGTAGTGAATTTAAAATTATTGATGAAATTTTAAAATATAATTCTAAGATTAATATGCTAATTTTTGAATTTCATTGGCTTAATATTAATGAAGATAAATTTATTTATTCAATAAATAAGATTAAAGAAAAATTTAATATTATTCATATCCATGGAAATAATCACTGTGAAAAACTACCTAGTGGTCTACCGATAGCCTTGGAAATGACTTTTGTTAATAAGGAAATACAAAAAGATGAAGGCAATTATATTAAAAGTTTTCCTTTAAAGAACTTAGATTTTCCTAATAATCCCTACAAAGAAGATTTATTTTTTTCTTTTTCGGATTAAATACTTTGAAGGTGTTATTGAACAAATTATAGAATATAATATAACCATTTATTGTTTTGGCGAGGTAGCTCAGTTGGTTAGAGCACAGGACTCATAAGCCTGGGGTCGGCGGTTCGAATCCGCCCCTCGCTACCATCTATTAATGTGATATGAAACTAACTGTTATAATTATCTCTTATAAAAGCGATCATTTGTTGGAAAATATAATTACTAAATTTCCAAAAAATTATGAGATATTAATTATTGAAAATTCATTACAAAAAAAAACAAAAATAGAAATAGAGAAAAAATTTAAAAATACAAAAGTTATTATACCAGAAAAAAATTTAGGTTATGCAACTGCGTTTAATTTAGCCTTTAAAAAAAGTAAGCATAAATTTGTTATTACACTTACTCCCGATGTTTTGATAAATGATAGTCTAATTTCTAATATTGAAAAGGTAATAAAAAATATGAAAAACTTTTCATTATTAGCTCCCGAGTACAAAAACAAAAAAATTTATCAAAATTATTCTCCAATAAAAAGATTAAATCAAAAAAAATTAAAAATAAAAAATTTTAGCATAATAGAAGTTAAAGATATTGATTGGTGTTTTTGTATTCTTAATAAATCAAAATTTAAAAATAAAAGAATATTAGATGAAAACTATTTCCTTTATTTTGAGACTATGGATTTATGCAGAAAACTTTATAACGAAAAAAAAAAGATGTATGTAGTTTCAAATTTAAAATTTGCTCATTTAGGAACTAGTTCTTCAAATAAAAAATTTAATGTTGAAATACAAATTAATAGAAATTGGCATTTTAGTTGGTCAAAATTTTATTTTTACAGAAAAAATTATAATTATTTTTTTGCTTTAAAGAAAATTATTCCCAATATAATCCAAAGTATTAAAGGAATATTGATATCAGTACTACTTTTAAGATTTACTCACATAAAACTTCATTTATCTAGTCTCAAAGGAATTATTAGCAGTATTTTTTTTATGAAATCTTATTTTCGACCTAATATTAATTAAAGTTAATAAATTATGAAAAACTTAAAAATGTTTTGTTTAACACTTGAACCATCACACATTAACTTTATTAAAAGTTTAGGATATTTACCAGTAGTTTTAGGTGATAAAAAAGCCAACTCTAATTGCCTTAGTGATAAAACAGGTAAAAATATCAGCAATAAAAATAAAAATTATGGAGAATACACGTTTCATTATTGGTTATGGAAAAATTACTTAGATAAAATAGAGGATAATGAATGGCTTGGATTTTGCCAATATAGAAAATTTTGGTCTTTAAATCATTATGACAATAAGGAGATTAATATTGGCAATTTAAGTGATAAGGTTTTAAAAAAAATTCCCCAAAAATATCAAAATTATGAAGTAATACTTGGCAATCCTTTTTTTATAAATCAAAGAAAAATTATGAAATTTTTAAAAAAAGGCCTACCAATGATAATTAAAAAACCTAAATATTTATATTCCAAAGAGTCTAGAAATATTAAATTTCATTTTGATTTAATGCATGGAAGAAATAATTTATCTGAAGCAATCAAACTATTAGACAATAATAATAGGGAAGATTTTAAAGAATTTGTTAATAAAGAAGTTTCTTTTAATCCGCACAACATGTTTATTTGCAGATCTAAAAAGATACTAATTAATTACTACAAAGATATTTTTGCTTGGCTCAACTCCTGCGAGAATTTATTTGGGTTTCATAATCTAAAAGGTTATGGCATGACAAGAATTTACGGATTTTTAGCAGAAAGATTCATGTCCTATTGGTTTAAAAAGAATACTAATTACGTTGAATTACCTATAATTTTTCATGATATAAATAAATAATTAACTAATCAAAAGCTTTAAATATTTTGAGTACTCACAATTACCATAAAATTTAATATTTTCGTAAATTTGTTTTTTATCTATCCATTTTTTTTTAAGTGAAACCTCTTCTAAACACGCAATTTTAAATCCTTGTCTTTTCTCAATAGTTGAAACAAAAGAAGTAGCATCATAATAATCTTCTATTGACCCAGCATCGAGCCATGCCCCACCTCTTCCGAGAAATTCTGCTTTAAGTTTATTTTTAAGTCTATATTTATTTAATAGATCTATAATTTCCAGCTCTTTTCTTTTTGATGGCTTAAGCTGTTTACTTAGTTTTACTACATTATTATCAAAAAAATATAATCCAGTTACTGCTAGATTAGATTTTGTTTTTTGAGGCTTCTCAATTAGTTTAATAATTTTATTGTTATTGTTTACTGTAGCTATACCATAAGATTTTGGATTTTTAACAGGATGTAAAAAAACTTTTGCACCATTGTTTAAAGTTATAGATTTTTGTAATGTTTTGGTCAAACTTTGGGCGTAAAAAAAATTGTCCCCAAGTATCAATGCAACACTTTGATTATTAATAAATTTTTCACCAATTATAAAAGCTTCTGGAAGACCTCCAGGTTTGATTTGTTCTTTGTATAAGATCCTTATTCCTAAGTTTTCACCATTTTTTAAAATCTTTTTAAATTGACTTATTTGACCTTTGTTAACAATTATTAATATTTCTTTAATACCAGCTAACATCATTATAGAAAGAGGATAGAATATCATTGGTTTATCATAAATTGGTAAAAGCTGTTTATTAACTGATTTAGTTATTGGGCTCATCCTTGTTCCCAAACCACCTGCTAAAATAATTCCTTTTTTTATCATATTTTTAATCCAATTCTTTTATTATATAATCTATTTGAGATCGAGTTAATAAATTTACTATTATCAATATACCAATTTACAGTCTTTAATAAACCTTGATCTAATTTAGTTTTTGACTTCCAATTAATTTCTTTACGAATTTTTTTACTATTCAATGCATACCGAAAATCATGACCCGGTCTATCTTTTACAAATTTAATTTTTACTTTTTTTCCAATTTTATAACCTTTTTTCTCGAAAATATTTAAAATGTTTTTAACCATATATATGTTTTTAACATTAGTATTAGAGCCTACGTTATAACTTTCACCAGTTTTACCTTTTTTATAAATTTTGTATAAAGCTTCACAATGATCATTAACATATATCCATTCCCTCGAGTTTTGACCTTTTGCATAAACCGGTAAGGGTTTATTAGATATAATATTTGAAATTATTTTCGGAATTAGTTTTTCTGGAAATTGGTATGGACCATAATTATTACAGCAGTTTGATATAATTGCAGGCAAATTATAAGTTCTTACATAAGATTTAATTAAATGATCTGCACTTGCTTTTGATGCAGAATATGGAGAGCTGGGATTATAAGGAAATTTTTCACTTGATTTCTTTGTCTTTATATCACCATAAACTTCATCAGTAGAAATATGTATTAATTTAATTTTTTTATTTTTTTTATTAATGTCTCTAATTACTTCTAGAATATTAAAAACCCCAAGAATATTTGAAAAAATAAAAGGATGAGGTGAGTCTATAGATCTATCAACATGAGTTTCTGCTGCTAGATTAAATATACACTCAGGTTTATATTTTTTTATCGTTTTTTTAAGTTTAACTTTATTATTGATATCAAATTTGAGAAATTTGTATTTTTTTTTGGGAAGTTTATTTTTATTATAACTATTAGAGGAATACGTTAATTTATCAATATTGATAACAAAATATTTTTTTTTAATTAAATAATTAACTAAATTACTACCTATAAAGCCAGATCCACCAGTAACTATTATTTTTTTCATAATTGTATAAAGAATATTTAGTTTAATTGTGTTAAAATAAAGAATTATTATACAAAATCAATTAATAACACATAAAATGATTAATAAAGATATTACAGCAGTCATTACGTCATTTAGGAGTGAAAATAAGATATTAAACTGTATAAAATCTTTAGGTCAGGACATAAAGATTATAGTTGTAGAAAACTCAAATGATAAAAAATTAAAAGATAAATTAGAAAATGAATATTCTAATCTAAGATGTATTTTATCAGATAAAAACTTAGGTTATGCCAAAGGTAATAATTTAGGTTTATCTATGGTCAAAACAAAATATGCTTTAATTATAAATCCAGATGCCGAAGTTCAGAAAGAGGCATTAGATAATTTTTTTTCGACTGTCAAAGTAAATCCCAATTTTGCGATAATTGGTCCCTATATTCAAGAAACAAAAAATAACATTTCATCAAAAGAAGTAAAGAAGGGTTTATACCCTGTAAAAAATGTTAAAGGTTTTGCAATGTTTTTAAATTTAAAACAATTTGAAGAACTAGGTTTTTTTGATGAAAATTTTTTTATTTACTTTGAAGAAATTGATTTATGTAAAAGACTAATTAAAAATGATAAAAAAATTTTTTTAGATACAAATATTAAAATTAATCATTCAGGCGGTACATCGCATGAAGAATCAATAAATTACGAAATGGAAAAGTCGAGAAATTGGCATTGGATGTGGTCTACATTTTATTTTAATAAAAAACATTATGGATATATCATTGCATTAATAAAGATTTTGCCAAAATTTTTGTCTGCTATATTAAAAACAATTTTTTATAAAATTGTTTCAAATAACCAAAAAAAAGATATTTACTATTGTAGATTTGAAGGGATATTAAATTCAATTTTGATGAGAAAATCATGGTATAGACCGAAAATTAATTAAAGTTGATTTATACTAATTAAAATTATAAATACTTTGCAGTGAGTAATAATCAATATAAAATTCTTGTTACAGGCGTTGCTGGTTTCCTAGGGTCACATTTATCTGAACAGCTGACCAAATTAGGTCATAAAGTAATTGGAATTGATAATATGATTGGTGGTTATAAAGATAACATTCCAAAAGAAATTGAATTTCATAACATTGACTGTTGTGATTTTAAAAAAATCCAAAACATAATGAAAGGAGTTCAAATAGTTTATCACTGTGCTGCAACAGCACATGAGGGGTTATCAGTCTTTTCTCCTTACGAGATTACAAAAAATAATTACTTAGCGTCAGTTTCTATTTTTTCAGCTGCTGTAAATGAGAAAGTTAAAAGAATAATATTTTGTTCATCTATGGCAAGATATGGTTCACAAGAATACCCATTTACTGAGTCAATGAAACCACAACCCGTAGATCCATATGCCATATCAAAAGTAGCAGCAGAACAAGTTCTTATTAATTTATGTGAATTGAATAAAATTGAGTGGGTAATAGCAGTTCCTCACAATATAATTGGACCAAGACAAAAATATGATGATCCATTTAGAAATGTTGTTTCGATTATGATTAATAGAATGTTACAAGGTAAAGCTCCAATAATTTATGGCGACGGAAAACAAACAAGATGTTTCTCATACATTGATGACTGTTTATCTTGTCTGATACCAATGTTAGATGAAAAAAAACTTAATAAACAAATTATTAACATCGGACCCGATGAAGAATTTGTTACAATAAATAAGGTAGCTGAACTTTGTTCAAATGTAACAGGTATAAACTTACCTCCGATTTATAAGAAAGATAGACCTCAAGAAGTTAAACATGCAACTTGTTCAGCAGATAAAGCCCGTCAATTATTAAATTATAAAACTAAAGTCACGCTTAAAGAGGGTATTCAAAAAACATTTGAATATATTAAGAAAAGAGGTGTAAAACCATTTGAGTACCATATCAATATAGAGATAAATAATGATTTAACTCCTGAAACATGGACAAAAAAAGAGATTTAGTGACCAGGAAATTCCATTAAACTTTCTGTAAAATAAGATTTTTTTTTAAGCAAGTCATTTCCAGGTAAGTCAAACAAATTTATAACAAAAATAAAACCAGCTACAGAACCTCCAGATATTTCGATGAGTTTTGCTGCAGCTTCGGCTGTTCCTCCCGTTGCTATTAAATCATCTATAATTAAAATTTTCTCTCTTTCATTTATCGAGTCTTTATGAATCTCAATGGTGGCCTCTCCGTACTCTAATTTAAAATCTACTGAGTGTCTCTCGGCAGGCAATTTATTTTTTTTTCTTAAAAGAATAAGAGGTTTGTTAAGCAAATAGGAGACAGCAGAAGCAAAAATAAAACCCCTCGACTCAATAGCTGAAATTTTATCAAATTTTATTTTTTTTGAAATTTTAATAATTTGATCAACCGTGTATTTAAATGCCTCAGGATTTTTTATTAAAGTTGTTATATCTCTAAATAATATTCCTTTTTTTGGATAATCAGGGATAGATCTTATATATTTTTTTAAATCCATATTTAGCTTCAATATCTAACAAAAAAAGGCTAAACATTAAATAATGAAAAAAAGAATTCTTGGGATAATTGGTGGAAGTGGCCTTTATCAAGTAGAAGGCTTAGAAAATATTAAATGGAGGAAAGTAAGCACTTCCTGGGGCGAACCCTCTGATAGGATTTTATCAGCAACTTTAAATAAAAAAGAAGTTTATTTTATACCGAGGCATAAAAGAGGTCATAGAATAAATCCATCAAACATAAATTTTAGAGCAAACATTGAAGCGCTTAAAAAAATGGGAGTTACTGACATCGTTTCTGTTTCAGCTGTGGGATCTCTACAAGAACATTTAACCCCTGGCTCTTTTGTAGTTATCGATCAGTTCATTGACCGAACATTTGCTAGAATTAAAACTTTTTTTGACAAAGAAATAGTGGCTCATGTTTCAATGGCTAAACCTACTAGCCCTGCTTTAATGAAATGTTGTGAGTCTGCCTTGGTTAAGTGTCAAATACCTCATCAGGTTGGAGGAACATATCTTGTCATGGAGGGTCCTCAATTTTCTAGCTTAGCTGAGTCAAAAATGTATAGATCATGGAAAGCTGATGTAATTGGAATGACAAATATGCCAGAAGCAAAATTAGCAAGAGAAGCTGAAATCAGATATTGCACTGTTGCAATGGTAACAGATTTTGATTGCTGGCATCCAGATCATGACGCGGTGGATGTTCCTACTGTTATAAAAACTCTTCAGCAAAATGCTTCTAATGCACAGAATATGATTATTGAAATTATCAAAACTTTTGAGTCTTTCAACACAAAAGGAGATCCCGCTAATAATTGCCTAGACACTGCGATAATTACACCGCCAAAATATCAAACTAAAAGTACAGTAAAAAAATTAAAACATATCGCAGGTAGAGTATTAAAAAAATGAAAATTGAAGGTAAGAGTTACCGTACAATTTGGTTTGAAAATAATGAAGTAAAAATTATTGATCAAACTAAACTTCCTCATAACTTTATAATAAAGAATTTACGAACTGTTAAAGATGCAATTCAAGCTATTAAAACAATGGAGGTAAGAGGCGCGCCTCTAATTGGTGCTACAGCAGCTTATGGATTAGTTTTATCTATAATTGAAAAAAATGATTTATCTTTCTTAAAAAAATCAAGTGAGGATTTAATATCTTCTCGACCTACCGCAATAAATTTGAAATGGGCTGTTGATAGAATGATAAAAAAATTATCAGGAGTTAATGATAAAGATATTTTAAAAATAGCTTTAGCTGAAGCAATTTCCATCGTTGAAGAAGATGTAGTTTTTTGCAAAAATATTGGTTTAAATGGACTTAAAATTATAGAAGAAATATCAAATAAAAAAGATAAAGAAACAGTAAATATTTTAACCCATTGTAATGCAGGATGGTTAGCTACAATAGATTGGGGGACAGCAACTTCTCCAATTTATCATGCTCATCAAAAAGGAATTAAAGTTCATGTTTGGGTCGATGAAACAAGACCTAGAAATCAAGGAGCAAACTTAACTTCTTATGAATTAAATGAAGAAGGAATACCAAATACAGTTATAACTGATAATGCCGGTGGAATATTAATGCAAAGAGGAAAGGTTGACATGTGTATAGTAGGAACAGATCGAACTTTATCAAATGGCGATGTATGTAATAAAATTGGAACTTATTTAAAAGCGTTAGCCGCTAAAGATAATAATGTTCCGTTTTATGTTGCTTTACCTAGCTCAACTATTGATTGGAATATTAGAGATCACAAACAAATTCCTATAGAAGAAAGACACACAGAAGAGTTATCTCACGTAGAAGGAATTGACAAAGACAATCAGATTAGAAGAGTTAGGATCTATCCAAAAAAAAGCAAATCATTAAACTTAGCTTTTGATGTTACCCCTGCTAAATATGTTTCAGGTTTAATAACTGAGAAAGGGATCTGTGAGGCCTCTGAAAAAGGTTTGAAAGGACTGTTCAAGTGAAGAAGTTTAAGTCTGAAGTAATAAAGTATTCAAAAAAATTAAATACAACTAATCTATCAGCCTTAAGATCTGGAAATATCTCTATTAGAACAAGAGAAAAGGGAGTAGATGGATTTTATATAACTCCTACAGGAAGAAAGTATTCATCACTAAAAGTTCAGGACATAGTCTTTGTTTCATTAAAAGGAGTATTTGATAAAAAAAAAAGAAAACCATCATCAGAATGGAGGTTTCATCAGGATATATATGTGAATAAAAAAGAAGCAAAAGCAATTGTTCATGCGCATTCAACTTGTGCTACAGCAGTGTCTACACATCAAAAAAATATTCCTGCTTTTCACTATATGGTTGCAGTAGCAGGAGGGGAAGACATTAAATGCACTAAATACGCAACTTTTGGAACCAAACTTCTTTCTAATAATATTATCAAAGCTCTTAAAAAGAGATCAGCTTGTCTAATTGCAAACCATGGCCAAGTAACATTTGGAGAAAATTTGGACCAAGCTTTTGAGTTAGCCCAAGAGATCGAAAATATTTGCCATCAATACATTAATGCCATAAGAATCGGAATGCCTAAGATTCTTTCAAAAAAAGAAATGAAAATAGTTTTAAGTAAATTTAAAAATTATAAAAAAGGATAGTTTTTTTATGGTTAAAGTTGGCGATCATATTACGATTGATTTTCTTGGTGTTAAAAAAGATTACACACCTGAATTTTACGAAAAAATAATTTATACAATTGCAAAAGCTGCGAAAGTAGAGATTCTAAATGTTGCTTCTCACAGGTTTCAGCCTCAAGGCTTTACTTTAATTGCATTACTTGCAGAAAGTCATTTCAGTTTTCATACTTTTCCAGAAAAAGGTGTAATAAGTTTTGATTTTTTTACTTGTGGAAAAGTTAATCCAAAAGTTGCCCTTAAAATTTTAAGAAAAGAAATTCAACATGAGAGAGTTGTAACGAATGCATTTGATAGAAGCAGCATAGGGCTTTATGATGATATTTATAGTACACCTGGCCAAAAAAAATATTATGTAGTCAAAAATGTTTTAGAGAAATTTACGTCTAAGGTTGGTCAATTTGTAGAGGTAATGGATTTAGAAGAGTTTGGTAACGCACTATTTATTGATCATGAAATTCAAGTATCTGAAAAAGATGAAAAAATTTATAGCTCAAGTTTTTTTAAATCTAGTTATGACTTAAGTAAAAAAAATAACAATGTAGCTATTATTGGGGGAGGTGATGGAGGTGTTGCTAGAGCCTGTTTGGAAAATAATTCTAATTATATCGATTGGTTTGAACTTGATCCAGAAATAG
This sequence comes from uncultured Pelagibacteraceae bacterium, assembly GCA_902604065.1. Lineage (GTDB taxonomy): Bacteria > Pseudomonadota > Alphaproteobacteria > Pelagibacterales > Pelagibacteraceae > Pelagilacustribacter. Next base: position 54,597 of record CACKXF010000003.1, read on the forward strand.
TTGATGCTTGTTTTAAACACCTTCCTAAAGTTTGCTCAAAAGTAAAAAAAAGTAATAAAATTAAAACTTTTTGGGGTGACGCATTTAAAAGCATTAAAGAAATTGAAAACTCAAAATATGATAAAATTTTTGTAGATTTAAATGATGATCAGTATTGTATTGATTTAGCCAAAAAAAATATGAAAAACTTAAAGAGAATTTTAAAAAAAGGTGGCGTGATCACTGCTCAAGTAGGCAGTCAAGATAAAAAGCCTAAACAAGTAGAAAATTGGTGTAATGTTTTAGAAAAAAATTTCGGAAATGTTAATCTTTCAGGAGTATACGTCCCAAGTTTTGACTGTAAATGGAATTTTGCATCATCCATTATGCGTTAAACCCTATTTTTCAGCAAATTAAATACTGGTATAATTCAATTTTTTTTCTTACAATATTTAAAACAATAGGAGATCTATGAAACAACTAAAACAAACATTAATTACTCTTTTAACACTATTTTTCTTGTCAGCAAGCAACCTATATTCTGACAATGTGAAAATTGGTACAGAGGGTGCTTACCCTCCCTGGAACGCCAAAGATGCTTCAGGAAAATTAGTAGGATTTGAAGTCGATTTAGCAATGGAGCTTTGTAAAATCATGAAACATAATTGTACTCTTGTAGAACAGGATTGGGATGGAATGATTCCTGCATTACAATCAGGAAAATTTGATGCGATTATGGCTGGAATGTCTATTACAGACGAGAGAAAACAAAAAATTAATTTTTCTCAAGGATATGCAGATGAAGTCGCTTCATTTGCAGTTTTAAAAGGATCAAACATAAAACCTAAAACACCTAAATCAATAAGTTTAAGCGATATTGATTCTAATGATCAAAAAACATTAGCAGCTTTAAAAGATGCTTTTGAAGGAAAGATTGTCGGTGTTCAATCAGGTACAATTCACCAAAACTTTTTAAAATCAGGATTGATCGGAAAAGTTAATGTATGGACTTATAAAACTCAAGACGAGGTAAATCTTGACTTAGCTTCCGGTAGAATCGACGCTGGACTTGCAGCCGCGGTAGCATTTGAAGATTATAATGCTAAAGCTGGTTCAAAACTAAAATTAGTTGGACCTACTTTTTCTGGCGGTACATTTGGAAACGGTGTAGGAGTCGGAATTAGAAAAGCTGATAGCGGTTTATTAAGTGATTTTAATTCTGCAATAGATACCGCTAGACAAAAAGGCATAATTAAAAAATTAGCAATAAAACATTTTGGCTTTGACGCCTCTATGTAAACTATCTCTAGGCGGCAATTATTTTGCCGCCAAATCACTATGGAACTATTATCATTTGGAGACACGGGCTGGGGTGATGAATTATTCAAAGCAACTTTTATGACCATATTAGTTGCATTAGTAGCTTTCTTTTTTGGTTTTTTAATTTCTATTTTTATCGTTCCGTTAAAACTATCAAATAAAAAATTACTGAATTATCTTGGTAATACTTATACGACAATTTTTAGAGGTGTACCTGAACTATTAGTAATTTATTTACTTTTTTTTGGGGGAAGCAGTGCAGTAATGTTTGTAGCAAAAATATTTGGTTATAAAGAGTTTATAGAAATCAATGCATTTCTTACAGGGTCCATTTCAATAGGTTTAATTTCTGGGGCTTATACTACTGAAGTATTAAGAGGAGCTATCGAGTCAATAAATAAAGGTCAATTTGAAGGTGCAAAATCACTTGGTTTAAAAAAAACTACTTATTACGTTTTTGTAATAGCTCCACAAGTTTTAAGACTATCTATACCGAACTTAAGTAATGTTTGGCAATTAACACTTAAAGACACTGCTCTTATTTCAGTTACAGGCCTTGTAGAAATTATGAGACAATCATATATAGCTTCAGGAGTTACAAGAAATCCTTTACTATTTTACTCTTTTGCTGCTTTCTTGTATTTAATTTTAACAACGATAAGCCTTAAATATTTTAATCAACTAGAAAAAAAATATAACCATCAACCTTAAATGAAACCATTAATTGATAATTTTCCTGATCTTTTAAAGTCTGCACTTTTAACTTTAGAACTAACAATTTTTTCAATATTAATTGGCTTATTAATTGGATTGATTTTTTCTTTAATGAGAATTAGTAAAATCAAAATTCTATATTTCTTTTCTTATTATTATTCATTTGTGTTTAGAGGAACACCTCTTTTCGTACAAATCTTCATAATATACTTTGGTCTAGCGCAATTAGAATTCATAAGAGATTCAATTTTATGGGCAGTTCTTAAAAAACCTTATTGGTGTGCGATAATTGCTTTTGCCTTAAATACTGGAGCATATACTTCTGAAATCTTTAGATCCGGTTTTGAAAAAATAGATAAAAATTTAGTAGAAGCTGCAAATTCACTAGGTTTAAGTAATTTAAAAACTTTTCTAACAATAACCTTGCCTATTGCCATCAAAAGATCATTACCTGCATATGGGAATGAGATGATATTAATGCTTAAAGGCACTTCTTTAGCTAGCACTGTAACACTTCTAGATTTAACTGGAACTGCGAAATATATAATCTCAACACATTTTAATCCTGTTGAAGTATTTATTTTTGTTGGTTCTATTTACTTGTTTTTCACATTTTTAATACATACTTTTATAAAGTATTTAGAAAGGAAATTCAGGTATTACTAGTGTTTAAAGTTTCTTGTATTCAGCTATGTTCAACAGATTGTGATAAGAACAATCTTAAAAGAACAACAGCACTTATAAAAAAAGCTATTAAACAAAAAACAGATTTTATAATTACCCCAGAAGTATCATCAAAATTCTCATTAGATAAAAAAAAACTACTTTCAACTGCTACCTCTATGCATCAAGATCGTTATTTAAAAGGAATAAAGAATTTAGCAAAAAAATATAAGAAGTGGATTTTGATAGGATCGTTAATTATAAAAGATAAAAATAAACTTGTTAATAGATCCGTATTAATTAATTCAAATGGAAAAATTAAAAGTTACTACGACAAAATCCATATGTATGATGCTAAGTTAAGCAAATCTGAGAAATATGCTGAGTCAAAAACTTTTAAGCCAGGAAATAAGATTAAAATTGTAAGTTTGCCCTGGGGTAAGTTAGGCTTATCTATTTGTTATGATTTAAGATTTCCAAATATGTATAGAAAAATGTCAAAAAAAGGTGCAATTTTTTTAAGCATTCCCTCAGCCTTTACAGATACCACAGGTAAAAGACATTGGCATACTTTATTAAAGGCAAGAGCAATAGAAAATTTTTCATATGTATTTGCACCAGGACAAGCTGGCAAACACTGTAACGGACGAAAAACTTATGGACACTCGATGATTGTTTCTCCTGATGGAAAAATTTTGAAAGAATTAGGAAAACGAGAGGGTGTAATTACAACTACTGTTGATCCAAAAAAACCCATTGAATTAAGAAAAACTATCCCAAGTATTAATCTTGATTAATAATGAGATTTTACTTCTTTAATATTAGATCCTAAAATTTCATTTATTTTTAATTTGATTTTAGCTCTTTCATCGTTGGTTTTATAAACTTCCCTAGAAAGTTTGATAAATTTTTCGTCAAATTTATTATTTTTTTCTGCAATTCTTTTATTCTCTTCGATATCCCATAGCTTTAAATTTATTTTTTTTAACTTTAAGATAAGCTCTTTAACATTTTCCTTATTTGGAATTTTTTCGTTTGATGTGATATTTAATGACATTAATTCCTTATTGATATCCTCTAATTTTTCTTTATTTTTAATTTTTTCTTTTTTAATCTCAAGAATAGTAATTTTGTCTAGTAATTCACCTGCAGAAATTTCAGCTAATATTTTATCTATTTTTGTATTCATAATTATAAATTTTGATTATACTTTATAATTCATTATAATAAATTAAAATTATGTCAAATATCTTAATAATCAAACATGGATCACTTGGAGACTTAATTCAAGCCAATGGAGCTATACAGGATATTAAAAATTCATTCAAATCTTCAAAAGTTTTTCTTTTAACATCTAGACATTATTTAGAATTCATGTCTGGTTGTCCTTATTTAGACGGAGTTTTAATGGATAGAAGGTTACCTAGATGGAACCTATTTTATTTGTTAAATTTAAAACAATTATTAATAAAATATGAATTCTCCCATGTTTTTGATTTACAAAACTCTAAAAGAACAAAGTTTTACAAAAAATTTTTATTAAAAAAACCAATTTGGTCTTCCTCAGAAACCGCTCTAGAGGATGGAGAAAAATTATCAGATTTTAATGAAAGTTCAGTTTTAAATAGAATGGAAAAACAATTAAAAAAAAGCAATATCTCTATAAAAAATATACATAACATTGATTTAACATGGTGTTTTAACAAAGACATATCTAGAAATTTAAAACAGTATACTAATGGAGATTATATATTAATTTTTCCATTCTGTTCAAAAAAACATGTGAAAAAAAAATGGCCTTATTTTTCTGAGTTGATAGTTAAAATTAAGGAAATATATAAAAACAAATATCCAATTTTAGTTGCTCCAGGACCAGGCGAAATTTCTGAGGCAAAAAATTTTCAAGCAAAAATCGTACTAGAAAGAGAAAAACCTGTCGACCTTAGCTTCCTTATATCTTTAATAAAATCGGCAAAATACATAGTATCTAATGATACAGGTCCTGCACATATTTGTTCTCATTTAAATAAAAAGGGTTTAGCTTTATTTGGAAGTCACACAACTGCGAAAAAGGTAAATATTGGAAATACAAATTTTAAAACTCTTACGGTTAAAAATCTTTCAGACCTGAAAGTAGAGGATGTAATTGAAAAAATAAAAATGGATTTAAACTAATTTTAAATATTTTTTTATAATTTTTTCCCATTGAAAATTTTTAGAAAATTTAATAGCATTATCACCTAAATTTTTAAAATTGTCGTTGTCATAAAACTTTACAATCGACTCATAAATATTGTTCAAATCTTCTCCATCACATAAGTATCCAGTTTCTCCCTCTTTTATAGCATCGGAAGCGCCTCCTGCTTTACCACCTATAGACCCTGTCCCATAAGAAGCAGCTTCTATAAATGATATTCCAAAACCTTCTACAGATTTTTTATGAATTATAGACGGCATTAAAAATAGGTCAGATTGATCTAAAAGAGCAACTTTAAGTTGCTCCGTTGATTTTTCTAATAAGGTTACTTCATTACCAAGACCTAATTCATTTTTTAAATTTTTAAGATTTTCCATTTCTTCCCCGGTTCCTATCGAGACATATTTGATTTTTGGATATCTAGGTTTTAAATTTTTTATAGTCATTAAAATATTTCGATGACTTTTTCTTTTGTCCAATCTAGCTACTGTTATAATCCTAGGAAAACAATTTCTGTACAATTCTTTCGCTAAATCCATATCTTTAATTCCAATTTTGATCGGATAATTGCATCCAGGATGAATGATTTTTATTTTACTGTTTTGCAAACCTTTACTAATTACAAGATTTTTAGTGAATTCTGAATTAGCAATTACAAAACTAGATTTATTAAGCGCATTCAACATTCTTTTATTGAGCAAAGTTCCTTTATCATGGTTTATCTCTTTAGAATGTATTAAGCAAAAAGAAGGTATGTTTTTTAATACTTTGTAATCTATTTTCTCAATACTTTTCCAATGATCAAAGAATAAAGCTCTAACAGAGTTGTTGACTGTAAATTCTTTAATTAGATTTGCTTTTCTGTATTTTCTAAAGAATTTAAAACCTGAAATTCTTGTTATGTCTAGATTAGATTTTCTATCATAATTTTCATCATTAGGATGTTTTTCAGCAAATATTTTAACAGGACCATGTTTTTTTAATGCTAGAGACAAACCTTCCATCAGGTTTTGTATGCCTCCTATATCTGGAGGAAAATTTCTTGTAGAGACAACAAACATTATTTAAACCATTTTATATTGCAGCCCATACTTGGTATTTGTTTTTTTGGACCATTTTGTGTTTTAGAAATCATTTTCATAGCAATTTTTAATTCGCTGTCACCTTTTATAATAGGTTTTAAATCTTTCATCTCCATTAATCTCCCCCTGTATTGAAGCTCTGATTTTTTATTAAATCCAAAAAAATCTGGCGTGCATACAGCTCCATATTTTTTTGCTACTTCTTGTGTTGCATCTATTAAATATGGAAATGTAAATTTATTTGTTTTTGAAAATTCTTTCATTTTGTCAAAAGAATCTTCTGGGTAATTTTTTGTATCATTTGACATAATCGCTACAGTTTTGATACCATCTTTTTTTAAGATATTAACATCGTTTACTAAGTCTTTAATTATAGCTTTAACATATGGACAATGATTGCAAATAAACATTATTAATGTTCCATTTTCCCCTTGGCAATTTTTTAAATTATAGAATTTATCATCTATGCCTTTTAAATAAAAATCATGAGTTTTTTCTCCAAAATTACAAATTGGGGTTTTTGTTAAGACCATAATATATTATAATTATATTAATGATTTATAATTTCAACAATATTAGTCCGAAGATTGACAAAGATAGTTGGTTTGCACCAAACTCTGTTTTAATAGGAAATGTTAATTTAAAAAGGGACGCAAATGTTTGGTTCAATGTCACATTAAGAGGTGATGTAGAACCGATTATAATTGGAGAGGGTTCAAATATTCAAGATGGAAGTGTCATTCACACTGATCCTGGTTGCCCAGCCACAATAGGAAAAAATGTTACTGTTGGACATTTGGTGATGTTACATGGATGTACAATTGAAGACGATTGTTTAATTGGGATTGGAAGTACAATTCTAAACAAAGCGAAAATAGGAAAAAATTCAATAATAGGGGCTAATGCTTTAATAACAGAAAACAAAGTTATTCCAGAAAGATCTTTAGTTATAGGAAGTCCAGGTAAAGTAATTAGACAAGTTACAGATGAAGAAATTAGACATATTAAAGAGAATGCAGAGCATTACGTAAGTAATTACAAGAAATATAAAAACTTAGGGAACTAACCAAGTAAATTTTTTTGATTTTTTAAATTCAATTAAAGCTCTTCGATGCCCCTTTGCAGCAAGATATAACCATTCAATGCTTTTAATTTTACATTTAATAACACAAAAATTTTCGTAGCCTTTCTCGCTCTCTTCTTTAGAAAAATCGAAATTATCAAATTTACTTTCCAATCCTGATGTAGGTTTTTCTGACTCGGTTCCAGGAGCATTTGTAACCAAATAACATTTTCTACTAATATGCCCTGTTTTATCCCAAGACGTTTTAGTGACATCATCATTATAATGTAGTTCACTTTTAACTTTTATTCTGAGTTGTATTTTTTCTTTTTTTCCATAAAACAAAAGAGAACAACTAGGATTTTTTTTTATAATATCTATTTTAGTCGATCTTAAATCACTATGAAATTGTATAAAATAATTTTTGTCATCTACTTTTCTTATCACAACAACTCTTCCATCTAAATTATCTTTATCTCCACAAATGAATACTGGAGTTCTAAACTCTGAATTACGATCATTAACTGCTCTTATTAGCAAAGACCACAATTTTTTTTCAATTTCATTAAAGTCTTCGTAATAGCTGACTTGTTCTTGTGACACTATTTTCTAAATCTTTTTATTAGGCTAGATGTATCCCATCTTTGTCCACCCATTTTTTGAACTTCAGCGTAATAATCATCTATTATTTTTGTTATTGGTAAAGGAGAATTATTTTTGTTCGCTTCTTCGATTGCAATTTTTAAATCTTTTCTCATCCAATCAACTGCAAATCCATAATCAAATTTATCTTCAATCATAGTTTTATGCCTATTTTCCATTTGCCAGGACTGAGCTGCACCTTTTGAAATAACTTCAATCACGTCATACATATTCAACCCCGCATTCATTCCAAAATTAACCGCTTCAGACAGTCCTTGAACTAAACCCGCTATACAAATTTGATTTACCATCTTAGTTAATTGACCACTTCCAGATGGCCCAAGCAGCTTAATTTTTTTACTATAGCAATCAATTATCGGTTCGGCCTTTTTAAAAGGTATCTCATCACCTCCAACCATTACTGTTAGTATACCACCTTCAGCACCCGCTTGACCTCCTGAAATTGGAGCATCTAGAAAGTCAAAGTTTTTAGATTTAGCTATTTTATAAAGCTCTCTAGCTATATTTGCTGAGGCAGTAGTATTATCTATATGTATTGAATTTTTTTTTGCAGTTTTAAATAATCCCTTATCACCTAAAGCAACCTCTTTAAGGTCATTGTCGTTTCCAACACATGTAAATATAAAATCACAATCTTTCGCAGCCTCCATTGGTGTATCAGCAGTTTTACCTTTATATTCCTTAATCCATTTATCTGCTTTAGATTTAGTTCTATTATAAACAGTTACATTGTGACCTGCTTTTGATATATAACCAGCCATGGGATATCCCATAACACCCAAACCTATGAAAGCGACTTTACAACTCATTAATGATTAACCTCAATTTAAATAAAAAAGTAATTATATTTGGATTTATATTTACATTTTTTTCTAGTTTTGGACAGAGTTTTTTTTTGGGATTGTTTAACGCACCAATAAGAAATGAATT
>CACKXF010000004.1:0-10000 GCA_902604065.1 uncultured Pelagibacteraceae bacterium
TTTTGCAACAAAACTTTCTACATTAGGTGTGCCTAAAATTAACAAACCATCCTCTTTTAAATACTCATTGATATATTTGATTGCTTCAGGTGGATTTTTTAGATGCTCTATAACATGGTAAAACATTATAATGTCAAATTTTTTGTTAAAATCTTTTATATTTTTGTAATCACCGTTTAAAATATTTATTTCCGTAAATTTTTTTTTAACAAAATCAGTGGCGAATTTAGAGCTTTCAATGCCATATTTTTTAAAATTATTATTTAATCCACTTAAAAAATATCCGAGGCCACATCCAATATCTAGGACTGAAAGTTCTCTCTTTTCCTCATTAACGTAGTTGATGACATCTCCGTACCAATTTTTAATTTTAAAATCTCTTTCTTGTGTGAAGTCTCTATATACTCCATCTCGATCAACACCTCCTTGCCAATAAGAGTCTGAATAATTGGTTTCAATAACAGGATCTTGATAGACACATTCACAGTCTTTACAAATTTTAAAATCTATACCTGAAAAAGATGTAAATTTTTTTTTATATTCTTGTGATTTGCAATTAAGACAGCTCATCTTTTTTTATAAAACTTCAATTGCTCTAAATTGAATGGGCCTAAAGGTTTTTCATCAAGAACAAATATGGTTTGATCGCTATCTTTAATAAAGTAATGTTTCCAATTTCTTTTAAAATTGTTTTTTAAAAATCTTGCATTAATAACTCTTCCATCTATTAAAATAATTGTTCCTGGAGCTAAAAAATTCTCAAATTTAAGTATGTCGCAACTCATAGGCATCATATCTCTTTTTGCTAGTGTGAAATTGTTAATAGTTTTTTTTACTGAAAATTGACTCGGAGCATCCAAATAAATAAAGTCAGGATTTACTTGGGGTAATTTTCTATATTCTGAGGCAAAAGCGCCATTGTAATTGGTCATTTGAACGTCTGAGAAAAAATAATTAACCTCAGCTTTTTTAACATTTTTAATAATTTTTTTCTTTGTTAAACTTAAATATTTTCTCTCATTGTCAACAATGAATAGTTGATAGGGATAAATACATCTGGTGAATGGCTTAGGGTTAAATCTTGTCCTATTTTTTTCAAGTGCTCTTGCTAAAACTACACTTGAATGTCCACAACCAAATTCGAGGACAGTTGTTCTATTGTTTAAAATGATAAATTGATAAAGTCTATATAAATCTTTAATTTCTGGTGGATGTGCATTATTTGTAATTCGTATATCAAACTTACCAGATTTATCTTTCTTTTTATTTAAATAATCTTGTTTAGTCACTTTATATCCATCAACATAATAAGATTTATCACTTACTAAATACCCAAGGCCCAGCTGAATAAAAAATTTTGTTATCTCTTTTTCGGTTTTTTTTTTTGGAAATTTAATCTTAATCATAATTAAATATATTTTTTTCAACTTCACTCAAAATAAAATGACCTAAAAACAAATGGCTTTCTTGAATTCTAGCAGTGTTTTTAGATGGAACTATAAGACTTGAATCACTTAAAGACTTTGCTTTCCCTCCTTCATTACCGAGAAAAGATATAGATTTTATCTTATTCTGTTTTGCAAATTTTAAAACATTTAAAATATTTTTAGAATTACCCGAAGTAGATAAACAGATTAGTATATCATTTTCATCTCCCAACGCCTCAAGTGTTCTTGAAAAAATTTTTTCAAATCCATAATCATTTCCACATGCAGTCAAAACAGAAGAGTTTTGTGATAAAGAAATTAAAGGAATTGCTGCTCTATTATTTTCAGGTTTTAATCTAACTACGAACTCTGCAGCCAAATGATTAGCTTCAGCTGCTGAACCTCCATTGCCACAAATTAAAATTTTATTTCCTGATTTTATACATTGAGTCAGGTTTTTTATAATTAATTTAATATCATTTTCTAAATTAACAATATCTTTTAAAATTATACTTAAATCTGAAATTTCTTTTGTTAGACTTTTATTTATTGACATTAATGTGAGCTCTAAGTTTTTTTGCGATCGGTATCTCTTCCTCTAAAATTTTTTTATTTTTATCTCCACTTATAGCAAGTTCAATTTTTCTAACTCCCCCAATTAACTCTTTAAATATTTTTGGCTCTATAGAGGCAGCTTGATCACTTCCATACATTGTTCTATTTAAGGTAAAATGTCTTTCTAAAGATGATATACCTAGAGCAGCAGCTGCGTAAGATATAGCAAGTCCACCTCTTTCATGTCCACTGTAACCTACGTTACATTTAAATTTATCTTTTAAAGTATTAATTAAATTTAAATTTGCTTTTTTATCATCAAAAGGATATTTTGATATACAATGCATTAATTCGAAAGAGCATTTGTGAGTCCTAAATATATTTACGGCTTTTTCAATATCTTCCATATTTGACATACCGGTACTAATAAAAGTATGTTTCTTTCTTTTAGCTACTTCATTTAAAAGTTCGATATCAACAATCATTGCAGATGCAATTTTATGAAAATTTAGTTTAAATTTATCTAAAAATTCTAAACTTTTAATGTCCCACGCTGAAGCAAACCACTCTATATTTATTTTTTTACAAAACCTGTCTATCTCAATATAATTTTCTTCGTTAAATTCTAAGCCTTCCTTTTGGGCTCTTTGAGTTTTTCCCCATGGACTTTCTCTAAAAGAGTCGAGCAATTTTTTATCATATACTAAGTCAACTTCCCTTTTTTGAAATTTAACAGCATCTGCCCCGCAGTCTTTTGACTCTTGTATCATTTTTTTTGCTAATTCAAGGTCTCCGTTATGATTAATTCCTATTTCTGAAATAATGAAAATTGACATATCTGTTAATATTTTAATTGTAACATTTTTCTAGAGTGTATTAAAGTTGCTAGTTTAAGATCATAGGCATTATCAATATCACTGAATAAGTCTTTTATAAGATAAGGTAAGACTTTAGATCCAAGTAACTTACCGTGAATTATATTTTTTGTTCTATATATATCTATTACTCCATTTCCAATATAAGTAGATGCCATGGACTTTCTTGGAACATTAACTTTATCGATATTGTATTGATACTTTTTTAATATGGAACAAAGTTTTTTGTTTTTTATAATAAAATCTTTGTGAGAGTTGTGTGAGTTGATTGAAATTGATTTCAATGATGAATATAAATTTTTTTTTTTACTAAATATTTTTATCGCATTATTTATTGTAGAATTTTTTCTTATAGGAGTCGTTGGTCTTAAGTGAGCAAAGTACTTTGGATAGCTTATTTTTTTTAATTTTAAAAAAGTTAAAATTTCTTTAAAAAGGTCAATATCTTTCGATGTTGATGAAGAATTCTTTTTTGATCTTTTATGATAAATATCACATCCATATTTTTTCGCTATTGAAATATATCTTTTAGAGTCAGACGAAAAAATAATTTTTTTTATAAATCTATTTTTCTTAGCAGATATTATACTATGTGCTAAAAGGGGTTTATTTTTAAAAATCTTAATGTTTTTATCTTTTAAACCTTTTGATCCAGATCTTGCTGGAATAACTGCCCATACTTCATTTTTAAATTTCATTTAGCATAGCTCCGCACTTTGTAAAAATTACAATTCTACAATTATCATTCATATTTTTTAAACGGCTCTAAATGAAAATTCTTTTCTTTTTAGAGTCGTTTTTATTTTACCTATTAAAATCCCAATTTTATTTTTCTGAAGATCAATAATTTCAAAAATTTTATTTGCAAATGGGCCTGAGGTAAATTTGTATTTATTATTTTTTATAAGATTTAAGAAACTGAAATTAACATATCCTTTTTTATTTTCAAAATTTTTACATGTTTTAATAAATCTACTTATATCATTATCTATATAACCTTGACCGTCTAACAAGTATTTTAATCCTCTTGAAAATTTAATAATTTCCCTGCAATTTTTATTTTTAAAATTTTGATTAAAACAAAAAATATAATCTCCCAATAAGTTGATTTCTTTGCTTACTAATTTATTTTTATTATAATACTGTATCTGCATTTTAGGTGAATAATATTCTGTAGCTCCACTAATTTTTTTTGAAATATCACTTTTCATTAGCTCAATCTTTTTTTGATCAAATTTAATTACAGTCCACATTATCTTATTTAGTTCCTTCTAGTTCTTTTTTAAGTTCGTCATATTCTCTCATTTTTCTTTTCATAAAATTAATTGTTAATTTCGTTCTTTCAGAAATTCCTTTAGGTGTAATTACGTAACCTAAATAATTAATCTTGTTTTTTTTCATTTGAAAATTTTGTAATTTTACAAGTCCCTTTTTTTTTAGAGCCTTTAAGCAATAATTCAATTTTCCTAGGCTGAAGCCTAGCTCGCCTGCTAATTGTCTTTGAGAAGACTTAGGTGTCTTTTCAATCTTTCTTAGTACTTCAAAATAGTCTTGTTCTTTTTTCATATGTTCAAATTTTGAACAATATAATGTTCAAATTATGAACAGTAAAGAGAAATTTTTAAAAAACTCCTAAAATGACCATTGATTTCAAATAATTTTGAATATTTTGATAAAAATGCCAAAAGTTATGATATTAAACTCTTTATGAAGATAGATGATAATCTTAAATTGCCGTCAAACAAAACGTTCGGATTGTTTTTTTCAGCAATATTTTTTTTAATTTATTTATGGTTATTCTTTAAGTATCAAAATAATCAAATATGGGTATTTATTTTAGGATTTATTTTTTTAGTTTTAGGACTTTTGAATTCAAAAATTTTGAAATATCCCAACTTATTATGGATTAAATTTGGTTATTTCCTAGGATTAATTATTTCCCCTATAATAATGGGTGTAATTTTTTTTTTAGTAATTACTCCAATAAATGTGGTTATGAAGATTTTCCAAAAAGATGTGATTGGGCTAAAGAAAAAAGGTAGAAATACATATTGGTTAAATAGAAATGATGATCGTAAAAGTATGAGGAATCAGTTTTGAATTTTGAATTTTTAAAGGAATTTTTTACTTTTTTACTAGAACGAAAAAAATATTGGTTGTTCCCAATAGTAGTTTTACTTTTGATTATGGGCGGGCTTATTATATTAAGTCAAGGTTCGGTAGTTGCTCCCTTTATTTATACAATTTTTTAAAATGAAACCAATATTAGGTATTTCAGCTTTTTATCATGATAGTGCTGCAGCTTTAATCATTGATGGAAAAATCATAGCCGCGGCTCAAGAGGAAAGGTTTACTAGAATAAAACACGACTCCTCATATCCGTTTAATGCCATAAATTTTGTTTTAGAATTTAGTGGGTTAAAGATTAAGGATCTTGAAAGTATTGTGTTTTTTGAAAAACCTTTTTTAAAATTTGAAAGGTTAATAGAAACCTACTTAGCCTTTTCACCTAGAGGATTTAATTCTTTTATTAAATCTATGCCGATTTGGTTGAAAGAGAAATTGTTCCAAAAAAAATTCTTAATAGAGAAAATTAAAAAGCATGGCCAAGTAAAGGATTTAGGCAGTAAGCTTTTTTTTTCTGAGCACCACTTAAGTCATGCTGCTAGTGCCTTTTTTCCTTCTCCTTACAAAGATGCTTTAATTATAACAGCTGATGGTGTTGGTGAATGGGCAACTACAACTATTGCTATTGGAAAAGAAAATAATATTAAGATTGTGAAAGAGATAAATTTTCCTCACTCTTTGGGACTTTTATACTCAGCATTTACTTATTACACGGGTTTTAAGGTGAACAGTGGAGAATACAAATTAATGGGGCTGGCTCCTTATGGAAAACCAAAATACAAAGAATTAATTTTAAAACACCTTATTGATGTAAAAGAAGATGGGTCCTTTTTATTAAATCAAGATTATTTTAATTATGCCACAGGTCTTACTATGACCAATGATAAATTTAATAAATTATTTGGTCAAAAAGAAAGAGATCCAAAAAATGAAAAAATTACTGCATTTCATATGGATATTGCAGCTTCAATACAAAAAGTTACTGAAGAAATAATTTTAAAAATATGTAGATTTGCAAAAAATAAATATAAGTTAGAAAATTTATGTTTAGCAGGAGGCGTAGCTTTAAATTGCGTTGCTAATGGAAAAATATTACAAAACAATATTTTTAAAAATATTTGGATACAGCCTGCAGCTGGTGATGCAGGATGTGCTTTAGGGGCAGCGCTTGCTTATTGGCATATTGACAAAAAAGAGCCAAGAGAAATAGAAAAGGAAGATAGTATGCAAGGCTCTTTATTGGGACCAAAATATTCAAATTCATTTATCAAAAATTATCTTGATAAAGTAGGTGCGAAATATGAGGAATTTGATGAAAAAGACATAATAGAAAAAACGTCACTTGAAATTTCTAATGGCAAAGCAGTCGGTTGGTTCCAAGGGAGATCAGAATTCGGTCCCAGAGCTTTAGGAAATAGATCAATTTTAGCGGACCCTAGAGATGCTAAAATGCAGAAATTGCTTAATTTGAAAATTAAATTTCGTGAAAGTTTTAGACCATTTGCCCCTGCTATAATTGAAGAGGAGGTAAATAAATGGTTTAATATTAATGTAAAAAGTCCATACATGTTATTAGTTGCAGAAATTAAAGAAGAAATTAAAAATTTAAATAACATTAGTCAAAAAGAAAAGCTGAATGGGTTTGAAAAAATTAAGTTAGACCTTTCTAAAATACCGGCAGTCACACATGTGGATTGCTCCGCTAGGATCCAAACTGTAAATGAAAATAATAATAAAAAATTTTATAAATTAATTAATGAATTTAATAAAAAGACAGGTTGTCCTATTTTGGTAAATACATCTTTTAATATTAGAGGCGAACCAATTGTCAATACGCCTGAGGATGCTTTTAATTGTTTTATGGGAAATAATCTAGACATTCTTGTTATAGAAAATTTCTTTCTCATCAAAGAAAAGCAGAATAAATTATTAAAGCAAAATTATAAGTCTAGTTTTGAATTAGATTAAAAAAATTAATTACCCCTCATAAATAAAGATATTTTTTTTGAAAGAACTTTGTAACCATTCTGATTAAAATGAGCCCCGTACTTTGGATACATATTTTCATCTTTAATAAAGTTATCATTGGTTAAATCTAAGTATTTGATATTATTTTTTTTAATAATATTTAATATATTCTTATAATATCTTTTTCCTTCACTTTTAAAATTCGAGGGAATATAAACAAAAATTAGTTGAGCTTTATAATCGCTCACATGTTTTTTAGTTTCAAAAACTATATCCTCAAAAATTTTTACCAATTCAATATTTTTCTTATACTTATTATCAGTAATGAATTTTGAATAAAATAAATTTCTCACTCGATCTAATCCTAAAATTGAAACCAAAGTATTAATGACTGGTAAATCTTTTTCATCTCCTCTTTCTGTATTTTTTTTTAAAACGTCAGTTACATACTTATTTATTTCTTTTTGTTTATTTTTTAAATCTTGTGAAAATTTAGTATTGTTAAGATATTTTATTAAAATTTTATTTGAAATTTCATTATTTAATTCCTCTAAATCATTGCCTTCATAGTAAATCCAAAATACATACTTTACATTCTTGCTGTTTGGAAAATACTCTTTTAATGTTGCTAAATTTAATAAAGAGCCGTTTCCTCCGTATCCCAAATTTAAAATATTTTTTTCTTTAAAGAAAGTTGTGGATTTCAAGTTTGAAATTAAATTATCTTTATTATTAACACAAGCACCATGTAAAAAAGAGTCTCCAATAAATACGCTGTCTATATTTTTTTTGTCATATATTTTGTCATTGTTATTAAATCCATATCTATCTGAAATATAATCATTAAAATATCCAGACTCATTGCACATTATCGTTTTTATTTTTGAAATACCCGATAATGGAAATATAGGATAATTTTCATATAAAAAGTTTTGAGGCGGAACAGTTAAAGTTTCATTTAGTTTTTTTAATAATATATTTGCGTATAACTCAGATCTTTCTCTGCTATCAAGATTATTTTCTTTAAAAAATTCAAATTTCTTTTTTTCTTGACTTTTAAAATTTTGATTAAAATAAATTATTTCAATGCTATATACGGCTAATAAAAAGGCTAATATTAAATAAGAAAAATAAAATTTTAAAATTTTCGGCATATACATTGAGGTTAAAGCTAATATAAAAAGAAAAGTAGGAATTAAAAAATAAAGGTTATTAAAATTATAAATACTTAATACTTCGTGACGTTTGTATAGAATTAATATTAGCGATAATATTGTAAGAAATAATAGTAATTTTGTTAAAAAATTTTTTATCATATTCCTGGCTAAAAATACGAATATTAGGACTCTAAAGACCAGCTAGTTATTGCTTTATCTTTTAATTTTTCCTCTTTATTGGAGTGATCGCCATAACCAATATCATAAAATAAATCGTCTGTATGAAGTACTTCGATCAATTTCATGTGCACCTCGCTTATGTTTTCGTAATTATGAATTTCCATTGCATCAGTGATTCTGTTCTTTTTCTCTTTAGAAAGATAAAAATTCAAATTTATTCCGCCATTAAATTTTTGAATGTCACTCTCTCCGTTACCGTTTTTAAGCCATTTTGGATAGTCAAAAATAAATTTATAATTTTTGTTTTTAATTTTCTCATCTTTAATTTCACCAATATTAATACTTTTTTGAGAGCAATAATTAATAACGTCTTCAACATATTTTGCTTTAGATAACCAATAGTTTTCATCAAATTTATCAGTAAGAATTTTTTTAGAAACTTCTAATAGCTTTATGGCCATATCTTTTTTATATCCAAAAATAACTTTTGATGTATATTTTGCATTTAATTTTGCAAAATCCTCTGCTTTTAATTTGCCATTTATTTCCTTGCTGTTTTCTAAAAAAAGCTCCTCTGGGGAGTCATACCATTCTTGTTCTGAATCTGCTAAAAACTCTTTATAAAGAGAACCTATACTATCTTTGGAAGTTTCTAAATTGTCCATAAGTTCAATTATAAAGTCAATTGGATTAATTTTGGATTGTTGTATAAGCTTCATAAATTCAACGTAGTAACCGTTGTTCCAAAATAAGTAAAAAAACCAGTTTACTGGTCTCATGGACATAATTTCTTTGCGGGACATTGTATTTGTTTTTAAAATCACTTCTTCGTTTTCAACCGACTTTATTCCTCGATAAATACCATATCCTTGGGTTAACATCCTATACTTTGTCTCTATACCGTGTTTTTTTATATATGGCGGTGAATTCATTTCGGTACCGCCAAGTAATCTACAATTAAATGTAACAACTTGATCAAATTTTTGCTCACAGACTGTTCTTAATCCATTTAGATAACTTGTTTGAGTCTCTCCGGGCAAACCTAAAATTACATCCGTGTGTGTCTTTAGTCCTTTTGATTTTATATACTCTCTTACTTTGTTGAATTTTTCTAGAGAAATATTTGATCTTCTTACATTCTCAAGAGTTGTATCATCTAATGACTCATAAGCAATTGTTACACCAGCAAGAAGCATAGGTTTAAGTATTGAGGCAATTTCGATCACTTTCTCATTAGAATTTTTTGCCCAAGTCGCCCAAATTGATCTAGGCCAATTATATTTGTCATGAGCTTCTCTAATTTTTTGAGCTATCTCTGAGTCTCTCCTGTGCATACCAAAATTTGAGTCTGCTAGGTATAAATATCCGTTAAATTTTTTCTTTGAAGCAGCAAATTTTTTTGCAATATAATCTATCTCAGATAAAACTCTTTCTAAAGAAAATCGGTTACTAGCTCTTAGCCAGTCATCTCCCCAAGCACAGTAAGTACAAGTAAAAGGACATCCTCGCATTGTCTCTATAATTGGAATTAAATTTTTATCTTCAAAAAATTTGTCTAGCGTTCCATCAAGAATAGGTGAAGGAATAATATCTAAATCCTTATAACGTTTAGCGATATTGCCTATAAAAACTCTTTTCAGTTTTGTATTGTAAAATGCTAAATTTTCCATTTGTTGAGTGTCTTTATGATTTCTATCTAATTTACCTTCAG
>CACKXF010000004.1:15000-61719 GCA_902604065.1 uncultured Pelagibacteraceae bacterium
CCTCTCGACCATGGACCTTAGCACCCACAGTCTGTCTGTTGAGGAATTATGTTTGGCATTCGGAGTTTTATCAGGTTTGGTAAAGATTTCTCTCCCCTAGCCCGTTTAGTGCTCTACCTCCAAACATATGTTTGTTCAACGCACTACCTAAATAGTTTTCGCGGAAAACCAGCTATCTACGAATTTGGTTGGCCTTTCACCCCTTACCACAAGTCATCCAAAGACTTTTCAACGTCAACTGGTTCGGTCCTCCGGCAAGTGTTACCCTGCTTTCAACCTGCTCATGGTAAGCTCATTCGTTTTCGGGTCTAATTCATACAACTAATCGCCCATTTAAGACTCGCTTTCGCTACGCCTACACCTTAACGGCTTAAGCTTGCTGGATAAATTAAGTCACTGACCCATTATACAAAAGGTACGCCGTCACTCTAAAAAGAGCTTCGACTGTTTGTAGGCATACGGTTTCAGGTTCTATTTCACTCCCCTAATAGGGGTTCTTTTCACCTTTCCCTCACGGTACTAGTTCACTATCGGTCACTAAGAAGTATTTAGGCTTAGAGGGTGGTCCCCCTATATTCAAACAAGATTTCACGTGTCCCGCTCTACTCAAGAAAAATATCAAGTATTACTTTTACGGGACTATCACCCTCTATGGTAAGTTTTTCCAAACTTTTCAAATTAACTTAATATCTTTACTGGCCTATTCCGTTTTCGCTCGCCACTACTAACGGAATCTCAATTGATTTCTTTTCCTCCGGTTACTTAGATGTTTCAGTTCTCCGGGTTAGCTCTTCAAACTTTATTAATTCAGTAAGAAGTATCACATAAAGTGATGGGTTTTCCCATTCGGAAATTTTCGGATCAAAGCCTGCATACAGCTCCCCGAAACTTATCGCAGTATACCACGTCCTTCGTCGCCTCTTAGTGCCTAGGCATCCGCCATACGCCCTTAAACGCTTGAATTATGCACAGAAAAAAAATTTTCTGCGTTAATTAAATTTTTGTTGGAATGTTCATCTATTCGAACATTCTTGATTGTTCATCTATTCGAACAATCGGATATAGATATTGATAAATATTTACAATGTTAAAAAGCTAAAAGTGTCAAATTGGTGGAGGATAGCGGGATCGAACCGCTGACCTCCTGAATGCAAATCAGGCGCTCTCCCAGCTGAGCTAATCCCCCGTAAAAAAATGGTGGGCCGAGGACGACTCGAACGTCCGACCTCACCCTTATCAGGGGTGCGCTCTAACCACCTGAGCTACCGGCCCCTAGCACGCAGTAGACACTTTAAAATTTTGAAGAAGAGAAATGAGGACGGCCACATTAACTTAATTTTTTGTGACCAAAAGAAATTTTTTGGTCATCCTTAGAAAGGAGGTAATCCAGCCGCAGGTTCCCCTACGGCTACCTTGTTACGACTTCACCCCAGTTGCTGATCGTACCGTAGTCAAATGTCTCCCGAAGGTTGACGATTTGCCTTAAGGTGTAACCAACTTCCATGGTGTGACGGGCGGTGTGTACAAGACCCGGGAACGTATTCACCGCGACGCGCTGATTCGCGATTACTAGCAATTCCAGCTTCATGCACTCGAGTTGCAGAGTGCAATCCGAACTGAGACACATTTTTGGGATTAGCTAGGAGTCGCCTCTTTGCTTCCCATTGTAAGTGCCATTGTAGCACGTGTGTAGCCCAACACGTAAGGGCCATGAGGACTTGACGTCATCCCCACCTTCCTCCAGCTTATCACTGGCAGTTCTTTTAAAGTGCCCAACTTAATGGTGGCAACTAAAAGTAGGGGTTGCGCTCGTTGCGGGACTTAACCCAACATCT
Source organism: uncultured Pelagibacteraceae bacterium (assembly GCA_902604065.1). Lineage (GTDB taxonomy): Bacteria > Pseudomonadota > Alphaproteobacteria > Pelagibacterales > Pelagibacteraceae > Pelagilacustribacter. The sequence continues at coordinate 16,836 of CACKXF010000004.1, forward strand.
CACGACACGAGCTGACGACAGCCATGCAGCACCTGTGTTTCGTCCAACTAAATGAAGAAACCAATCTCTTGGTCTCGCGACGAACATGTCAAGTGTTGGTAAGGTTCTGCGCGTATCTTCGAATTAAACCACATGCTCCACTGCTTGTGCGGGTCCCCGTCAATTCATTTGAGTTTTAACCTTGCGGTCGTACTCCCCAGGCGGTGTGCTTAATGCTTTCGCTGCGACACTGAAAAATATATTTCCAACGTCTAGCACACATCGTTTACGGCATGGACTACGAGGGTATCTAATCCTCTTCGCTACCCATGCTTTCGCTCCTCAGTGTCAGTAGTGACCCAGAAAGTTGCCTTCGCATTTGGTGTTCTTTCTAATATCTACGAATTTCACCTCTACACTAGAAATTCCACTTTCCTCTATCACACTCTAGCTAAAAAGTTTTGATGGCAGTTCCAAGGTTGAGCCTTGGGATTTCACCATCAACTATTTTAACCACCTACGAGCTCTTTAAGCCCAGTAATTCCGAACTACGCTAGGTCCCTTCGTATTACCGCGGCTGCTGGCACGAAGTTAGCCGGACCTTCTTATTCGGGTACAGTCATTTTCTTCCCCGACGAAAGAGTTTTACAACCCAAGGGCCTTCTTCACTCACGCGGCATCGCTGCATCAGGGTTTCCCCCATTGTGCAAGATTCCTTACTGCTGCCTCCCGTAGGAGTCTGGGCCGTGTCTCAGTCCCAATGTGGCTGATCGTCCTCTCAGACCAGCTATTGATAATTGTCTTGGTGAGCCATTACCTCACCAACAAACTAATCAAGTGCGGGCTCATCTTTCGGCGTTAAAACTTTCCCTGTGAAGGCTTATTCGGTATTAGCACAAGTTTCCTCGTGTTATTCCAAACCAAAAGGCAGATACCCACATTATACTCACCCGTTTGCCACTCAGTATTGCTACTGCGTTCGACTTGCATGTATAAGGCGTGCCGCCAGCGTACGTTCTGAGCCATGATCAAACTCTCAAGTTTAATAACGGCGCACACTAGCTTTAATAACTTTTAATAAAAAAAGTTATTTTTCGTTAAAGCGTGTACGACAATTTCTCTATTAACCTAGCCGTCCACACTTCTCTTCTTAAAAATTAACAATTTAAAATAGCTAAGATTTTCAATGAAAATCTAAACACACCTCTCTCAATGATAAAATTATATTGCAGAGGTGAGCGCTCGTTGTATTACAATATAGGGATAAGTCAAGGCGTATATTGGCTAAAAAAGCCAGTAAAATCTAGCTTAAATAGACCTATAAGATTGAAAGATTTCATGAATTTTTATAGAAAACAACTATGACGTTAAAAGAACTCTTTAAAAAATCCCTTATAAATTTTAGAAAAAATGTCGTAGCAGGCAATTTAGAAAATATAAATAAAAAAAGATATTTTATAATTTACTCGTTAATATTGATAATTATTTTTGCAATCTACATTGCGACTTTTTCCCATATAAATAATTTAAAATCTAAAAACGAAAAAAATTTAGAAAATTTTTTTAAAACAGAAGAGTTTTCTGAGATTAAAAAAACCTTTTTTAATAATCTTAATAGCCCTTATAAGGAATTCAATTATAGAATAGAAAATAACGACTCGATTGATAAAATATTAAATAAATTCAAAATTGATCCTATTGAAATTAAAACAATAATAACTGAATTGAAGACTAGAAAATTGGCCAATATTTATGCAGGTAAAGAATTAAAAATTGTCATAAAGCAAGAAATGAATAAAAATACAGTTATTAATATATTGTATCCAATTAACAATACATTAAGTGTAGAAATTAGAAAAGGTAAAGACTCGTTTGTTTTTAAAGAAAATATTCTTAAACTTAACAGGAAAGAATTTTTAATAAAAAATAGTATTGAAAGTAGTCTTTACTCTGCTGCAACCGAAGTAGGTATTGAACCAAATATCATTATAGAATTTGCAAGAATTTACGGATTTGAAATTGACTTTCAAAGAGATATTCGAAAGGGGGATATTTTTGAAATCTATTATGAAAAATTTCTTGACGATAATAACGTTGTAAGAGACACAGGAAAAATTATTTACGCTCATATGAATGTAAATAACAGAGAGATCAATTTATATAATTTTAAAGATAAAAAAGAAATTGGATTTTATGATATAAATGGAAAAAGTATTATCAAATCTTTAATGAAGACTCCTATTAATGGAGCTCGCCTATCTTCCTCTTATGGAATGAGAAAACATCCAATTCTTGGATTTAATAAAATGCACAGAGGAACTGATTTTGCTGCTCCTACAGGAACTCCGATAATGGCTTCGGGATCTGGAACAGTTACTAGAGCTAGATGGTGCGGAGGTGGAGGCAATTGCGTTAAAATTAGACATAATTCAACTTATGAAACAATTTATGCTCACATGTCAAAATTTGCTAGAGGAATAAAAGAAGGAAAAAAAGTAAGACAAGGTCAAATTATTGGTTATGTAGGATCAACGGGTTTATCAACTGGTCCACATTTACATTATGAAGTAGTAGTTAATGGAAAAAAAGTCAATTCTCAAAAACTAAAGTTGCCTTCAGGTAAAATCTTAAAAGGTGAAGCTAGAAAAAGGTTTGAAATAGAAAGAATTAAAATTGATTTAAAAATGTCTGAGTTCAAAACTAATTAAGTCTTGTCAGTTAAATTATTGTCTTTATTTTCAATTTCTAAATTTTTATTTTTTTCCTCAAAATTTGGTTTATCACTACTGTTTTGAGAATTTTTATTGTTAATTTCTGCTAACCTTCTTGAGTAATGATCAGCGTGCTGGAGATAATTTTCAACTAGGACAGGATCGCCACTGCTTTGAGCATCTTTAGCTAGTTGTTGAAATTTATTGATAGTTTTTTCAATATTAACTGGATTAGACATTTGTCCATTTCTATTAAAACTTCTGTTACCTGAGTTTGTTGAAAAATGACCATTTGTGTTATGGCTAGAATTAATACTTCTTCTTCTGAAATTATTTTTTTGCGGCCTACTTCTAAAGTTTCTTCTTCTGTTATTGTTGTGATGCATGTGTATTCATTTTTTAATAATTTTCGTCTAAAGTCGATAAAATACTTCTTATATTTTTCTGATAATCTCTGACTAAAAACTTTTCTCTAAAATTGTTGTTCTTTAAAATTTGTGAAACTTTATTATATTGCCCATTTCCAATTTCTAAGGCGAGCATTCCTTTAGTCTTTAAAATTCTGTTAGATTTGTAGATAACTTTTCTTATTACGTCAAGCCCATCATTTCCTCCATCTAGTGCTATTTTTGGCTCAAATAATTTTACGTCATCCATTAAATTTTTTAGATAATAACTTGGGATATAAGGTGGGTTCGATACGATTACATCAAATTTCTTATTGAAATATGATTCTACTGACTTTTTTTCAAATTTTATTCTTCTAAAAGTATTATTTTTTTTTGCGTTTTTTTTAGCAATCTCTAAAGCTTTAATTGAGATATCTATAGCAGTTCCTTTGGACTCTTTGAGTTCCTCTAATAAAGAGATAATTATACAACCTGAGCCAGTTCCTATATCTAAAATATTGGGATTTTTATTTTTGTATAGACTGACCAATTTATCGATTAAAAGCTCTGTTTCTGGTCTAGGAATAAGAACATCGCTATTAACAAAAAGTTTTGAATTCCAAAATTCTTTCTTGTTTAAAATATATGCTATTGGTTCACTTTTTCTTGCTCTTCTTTGTAACATTTCTTTGAAGTATTTAATTTTATCTTTACTTACAACTTTATCCTCACTTATTAACAATTTTTCTCTGCTTTCGTCGAATAAGTTAGCAAGTATTATTTCAGAGTCAATTTGATGAGTCTTAATATTCTTTTCTTTCAAAGTTTCAACCCCTAATTTGATAAGTTCACTTAATTGCATTAATTTAATTCCTTTAACTTGAGATCCTGATCTTTTAATCTCAAAATCTCATTCATTTCATTATGAATTTCACCACTTAAAAATTCGTCTAATTTATGTAAGGTAAGATTTATCCTATGATCAGTAACTCTTCCTTGGGGAAAATTATATGTTCTTATTCTTTCAGACCTATCTCCGGAACCTATTTGATTTTTTCTATTTTCAGACCTTTCTTTATCCTTTTTTCTTTTTTCTGCCTCATAAACTCTTGCTCTTAAAATTTTAAGTGCTTTAGCTTTATTTTTATGTTGTGATTTTTCGTCTTGTTGACTGACAACTACACCTGTGGGTAAATGTGTGACTCTTACTGCGCTATCAGTAGTATTTACTGATTGGCCTCCTGGACCACCTGCTCTAAAAACATCTATTCTAAGATCTGCTTCTTTTATGTCAATATCAACTTCCTCCGCCTCGGGTAAAACTGCTACGGTAGCGGCTGAAGTGTGAACCCTACCTTGGGTCTCAGTGTCAGGTACTCTCTGCACCCGATGTACTCCTGACTCATATTTTAAATAAGAGTAAATATCACTACCACTTACTGAAAAAATAATTTCTTTAAATCCACCAGCCTCACTTTTTGATAAATTTATAACCTCAATTTTCCAGTTCTTTTTACCACAAACTCTTTCATACATTTTAAATAAGTCAGAACAAAATAAAGTGGCTTCCAACCCTCCTGTTCCAGCTCGAATTTCCACTATAGCATTTTTTTTATCATCTTGATCTTTTGGAAGTAAAAAAATTTTTAATTTATTCTCATTTTCTATATTTTTTTTTGATAATTCTGAAATTTCTTTTTTTGCAAGATTAATCATTTCTTCATCACTTTTTTGGTCTTTAACGATGATTTCAAGATCTTTTTTCTCACTTTCATAATTTAAATAACTTAATGCACATTTAATAACTCCGCCTAATTCAGAATATTCTTTTGATTTTTCTGCGTATTTTCTTGGGTCTAAATTACCACTTGATAACTCTTTTTCTATAGACTGGTGTTTTGAAACTATTGCTTCAACTTTGTCTTTAGGAATCATAAGTTAAATTTTTTTTTCTTTAGCTTTGTCTTCCACTAATTTTACGACTTGACTAATTATATCTTCATTAATAACTTTTTTATGTGGAATTCCAGATAGATAGAGTAGGTTATTATCATTTCCGCCTCCAGTAAGCCCTATTTCGGTTTGAGATGCTTCTCCGGGTCCATTAACCACACACCCAATAATTGATAAGGTAATGGGTTGTTTAATGTGGGAAAGTTTTTCTTCAAGTTTTTTTACAGTTTCTATGACCGGAAAAGCTTGTCTTGCGCATGAAGGACAGGATATAATTTTTACTCCTCTTGATCTTAAATTAAGTGACTTTAATATATCAAATCCTGCTTTAATCTCTTCTTCGGGATTAGCAGATAATGAAACTCTAATCGTATCTCCAATTCCTTTCATTAGTAAATGACCTATACCTATTGAAGACTTAATGCTTCCAGCCAGTAAACCTCCTGCTTCAGTAATTCCAAGATGAAGAGGGTAGTCACATTTATCGGATAATAATTCATAAGATTTAATTGAAAGTAGAACGTCTGAGGATTTAACACTTATTTTAAAATTAAAAAAATTATTATCTTCAAATAATTTTACGTTGTACATGGCACTTTCTACTAATGCTTCAGGACAAGGTTCTTTATATTTTTCTAATAAGTTTTTATCTAAAGATCCTGAATTAACTCCTACTCTAATAGAACAACCAAAATCTTTGGCAGCTTTAACCACATCTAATATTCTTTCTTTTGATCCTATATTTCCAGGATTTATCCTTAAGCATGCCGCTCCAAATTTAGCAGCCTCTATTGCTCTTTTATAATGAAAATGAATATCTGCAACAATTGGAACATTTACATTTTTTGTGATAATTTTTAAAGCCTCAGTAGACTCTTGATCTGGGCAGGATACCCGAACTATGTCAGCGCCTTTTTCTTCTAAATTATTTATTTGTTTTATTGTTGACTTAGTGTCATGGGTTAAAGTATTGGTCATTGACTGAACACTAATAGGTGAGTTTCCTCCTACAGAAATATTTCCAACTGTTATCGTTTTGGTTTTTTTTCTTTTAATTATTCTGTGCGGTCTTACTTCCATTTTAATCTAGGTTAAAAATATTATGCAGTTTTTTCACAGCTTTAAGTGTTGATGACTCCTCTATTATCACAGATATCTTAATCTCTGATGTAGAAATTGCTAAAATATTTATTTTTTCTTCAGCTAATGCTCTAAACATTTTATACGTTACTCCCGGTGTTGTTACCATACCTGCACCAACAATAGATATTTTTGCCACATTATTTTTAAAACTTATATTTTTTGATTTTATCTTATTGTTTTTATTTAATATTTCTAGCGATTTCTCAATATCATTTCTTTTAACAGTAAAAGTAATATCAGTAGTTTTGCCATCGGATGATACATTTTGAATTACCATATCAATGTTAATCTGATTTTTTCCCAAAGGTTCAAATATATCTGCTGCTATTCCTGGTTTATCTTCAACTGATTGTAATGTTATTTTTGCATCATCTTTTGAGTAAGCAACTCCTGTCACTACTTTGCTATAATCAAGACTTTCTTTATTAAATATTTTTGTTCCTAACCTATCTGTAAAAGTTGATCTCACTTGCAAAGGAATATCATACATCATTGCAGTTTGAACAGCAGATGATTGCATAACTTTTGCACCGAGCGATGACAATTCGAGCATTTCTTCGTAAGATATTTTATCAATTTTTTTTGCCAAAGGAATTTTATTTGGATCAGTAGAATAAACGCCGTCTACATCAGTATATATTTCACATGAGTCAGTATCAAAAATTTTAGCTATTGCAACGGCAGTGGCATCTGATCCACCTCTTCCTATAGTTGTTATATCACCAGTTGTAGATATTCCTTGGTATCCAGGAATAACTGCAACACCTCCATCTTTTAGAAAATTATTAATTTTATCAACATTCATATTTATGATTCTAGAATTATTATGTTCACCCTCAGTTAAAATAGGAATTTGCCAATTCATCCAAGACTTTGCATTAATTCCCAAATCATTCAAAGCACCAGATAATAAAGAGCATGAAACTTGTTCGCCGGTTGAAAGCATTACATCTAATTCTCTTTTGTTAAAATTATTTGAAACAGACTTAGACATATCAATTAATTCATTTGTTCTTCCAGACATAGCGGATACAACAATGATTAATTTGCTTCCATTTTTTAGTTCATTTTGAATAATTTTTGCCGCATGTAAAATTCTTTCAATAGAACCAACAGAAGTACCGCCAAATTTTAAAACTTTTTTTTTCATTACATAATTTTATTATAGTATTACTAATCCATTTTAAATAGATTAAAGAACTGATGACTACAATAAATAAAGAAGAAATTCAAAAGTTTTCAAAGCTAGCAGACGAATGGTGGAATGCATCAGGTAAATTTAAACCTTTGCACATGTTTAATCCCATCAGAATTGAATATATTTTAGAAAATATATGTGATCATTATAAAATTGATAAAAAAAAAAACTTTCCTTTAAATGGTATTAAAATTCTAGATATAGGTTGTGGTGGCGGGTTAATATCTGAACCAATGACTAGACTTGGTTCTCAGGTAACTGGAATAGATGCATCATTTAAGAATATTCAAATTGCAAAAATTCATGCTGAAAAAGGTGGACTTAAAATAAATTATATTCATAAATCTCCGGAACAATTATATGAAGAAGAAAAATATGATGTCATTTTAAATTTAGAAATAGTTGAGCACGTTGATGATATTGATTTATATCTTAAAAGTTGTAAAAAATTATTAAAAAGTAATGGCCTAATGTTTACTGCGACTCTTAATAGAACATTTACATCCTTTGTTAAAGCAATAATTGGAGCGGAGTATGTATTAAGATGGCTTCCTATTGGGACTCATGACTGGAACAAATTTATAAAACCTAACGAACTTGAGAACAAATTAAAAGAGTTAAAATTTTCCACTAAAGATTTAAGAGGTCTACAGTTTAATCCTTTAAATAAAAAATGGAAAAGGTCTAATGATCTCTCTGTAAATTATATTATTTTAAGTATAAAAAATTAGTTGTCTTTTTCAATCCAAGGAATACTAACCAGATCAATGCCTTCTTCTTTTAACTCTTCTCTTTCCTTCTCTGAAGTTGATCCATATATATTTTTATTACTTTTTTTGTCGTAATATACGTCTCTCACTTTGTTTGCAAGATTACTGCCAACAAATTCAAAATTCTTTTCTACAAATTTTCTTAAATTAATTAAATCTTTTTTTAATTTCTTTAATTCTAATTCTGGAGGGTTGCGGTTCTCATTTTTATTAGAATTCAGAATTCTAGGAGACATAATGGATTTTTTTATAATTTTTGAATTACAAAAAATACATTCCAAAAGTTTTTTCTTACTTAACTTTTCAAATTCTTTAGAGTCTGAAAACCAGCTTTCAAATTCATGTTTATTGTTACATTTTAAATTATATTTAATCATAACTAATAGCTAATAATTTATCTTAAAATTTCAAGTTGCATTTTTATAATCTGAATTAATATCAATGTAATCATGAGTAAAGTCACAAGTATAGCACTCAAAAGTTTCAGAGCCTAAATTTAAGTTAACTTCTATTATAACTGAATCCCATTTCATGTATTCTCTTAATTTATCGTTATCTAAATTATCTAATGGCATTCCCTTTTCAGCAACTAAAAATTCTCCAAATTTTATTGAAATTTTATTTTTGTCTATTTTTTCACCTGATTTTCCAACTCCCATCACTACTCTACCCCAGTTAGGATCTGAACCTGCTACTGCCGTTTTAACCAACGGAGAGTTAGCAATAGAGAAAGCAATCTTTTTAGCGCTTAAAGATGATTTGGCATTCAAAACTCTTATTGTTAGAAATTTTTTTGCTCCTTCGCCATCTACTACAATTTGTTTTGCTAAATTAAGACATACATTTTTAAGTGCGGTTTCGAATTTTTGTATAACTGGATCTGTAATCCCTCTGCTTTGTCCTATTTTTATTTTTCTTGTTGAAAAAATAGAAACCATATCATTTGTTGATTGATCACTGTCTACAGTTATAGCATTGAACGTGTTTGCAACTGATCTTTTAAGTAAAGCTTTTAACAAATTTGATGGAATGTCTGCGTCAGTAAATATAAATGACAACATCGTAGCTAAATTGGGTGCAATCATACCTGAGCCTTTTGCAACTGCAGCAATTCTAATTATTTTATTATTAAAAGTAAATTCTTCATATGCTAGTTTAGGCTTGGTATCAGTTGTCATAATTGCAGAAGCAGTTTTAATCCAAATTAATTTATTTTGATCATCTCTTAATCTCGAAACTAGATCTTGCAATCTTACATTAATTTGATCTGCAGGAAATTTTTCACCAATAACGCCCGTAGATGCAAAAATTAAATCTTTAATTTTTACTGTTTCTGAAATTCCAGCCTCACTTTTAGATTCTCTTAGTGTTAGAGTTTTAGCTAAATTTTGAGCTATTGATCCTATACCTTCGTAACCTTGTTCTCCAGTAAAAGTATTTGCGTTCTTTGTATTTACCAATAAAGCTTTTACTACTTTTTTATTTGAATTTTCGTTCCACAATATTGTTTCTGAAACAATTGAATTAGAGGTTTTCAACGTAGCATAATTTGCTCCCTCTCTGAAATAAAAGAGAGCTAAATCATCTCTACCATTATTATAAAGATCAGCTGAAATAGATGAGACTTCCAAGCCGTCAACAGGTTTAAGATCCTGAAATTCTCCCATTTTTGACAGTTTAGATTTATCAGATAAAAAATTTTTTAAATTAATTGTCATTGTTACTATTTAATTTAAGTTATAAATACATATATAGAATTATAATGAATTTATTTACTTCAGCATTTAGTAAAATATTTAAAAGCGGTAATCAACAGGAATTAGACAAAATTAAGCCTTTGATTAATGAAATTAATATAAAAGAAAGCTTATATTCCTCTATAAAAGATCAAGAATTCCACGAAAAAACCAATTTACTTAAAAGAAAAGTTTCTGAAGGAGTAGATTTAGATAAGTTGATACCTGAAAGTTTTGCTTTAGTTAGAGAGGCGGCGAAAAGAGTATTAGGAGAAAGACATTTTGACGTTCAACTTGCTGGAGGTATAATTTTACATCAGGGTAAAATTGCTGAAATGAAAACTGGTGAAGGCAAAACACTTGTTTCGACTCTTCCAGCTTATTTAAATTCTTTAGATAATAAAGGTGTCCATATTGTAACTGTAAATGATTATTTAGCTAAAAGAGACTCTGAGTGGATGGGAAAAATTTTTAATTTTTTAGGAGTTTCAGTTGGATGCATTACATCAAGTTTAAATGATGTAGATAGAAAAAAAAACTATAGTTGCGATATTACTTACGGTACAAATAATGAGTTTGGTTTTGATTACTTGAGAGATAACATGAAATATGATCTTAATGATATGGTTCAAAGAGATTATAACTATTGTATTGTAGATGAAGTAGATAGTATATTGATTGATGAGTCAAGAACACCATTAATCATATCTGGAAAAGTTGATGACAAAAGCAATCTATATTTCACAGCTAATGAGATAGTAAAAAAATTACAAAAAATTGATTACGATTTAGATGAAAAAAGCAAGAATGCAATATTAACTGATGCAGGTATCGATAAAGTAGAAAAATTAGCCACACAAAAAAATATTTTGAAAAATAATAATTTTTATGATCCTCAAAATTTAAACTTGGTACATCATATTAATCAATCTTTGAAAGCAAATTTATTGTTTAATAAAGACGCTGACTATATTGTAAGAGAAGATAAAGTTCAAATCATTGATGAGTTCACTGGAAGAATTTTAAGTGGGAGAAGATTTTCTGATGGCCTTCATCAGGCTATTGAGGCAAAAGAAAATGTTTCTATTCAGGAAGAAAATCAAACTCTAGCATCTATAACTTATCAAAATTATTTTAGACTATACAAAAAACTATCTGGTATGACGGGTACTGCTATGACAGAGGCTGAAGAGTTTTACGATATTTATAAATTAAATGTAGTTTCAATTCCTACCAATAATAAGATGGTAAGAAAAGATTTTAATGATCTAATTTTTAGAACTGAAAAAGAAAAATATGATGCAATTTCTAAGAAAATAATTGATTGTAACAAAAAAGGTCAACCAGTTTTAGTTGGCACTACCAGCATTGAAAAATCTGAAAAAATATCAAATTTTTTAAAAACAAAAGGTCTCGAACATAATATTCTAAATGCAAAATTTCATGAAGAAGAGGCTAGAATTATTTCTGAAGCTGGAAAAGTTAACGCAATTACTATTGCTACTAATATGGCTGGTCGTGGTACTGATATAAAACTTGGTGGAAAAATTATTCAGGAAAAAAAAGATTCATTACTAAAAGATGATATTAAAGATAATGAAGAAAAAGTTAAATCTAGAGGAGGATTATGCGTCATTGGTACTGAGCGACATGAAAGCAGAAGAATTGACAATCAGTTAAGAGGAAGATCTGGTAGACAGGGTGATCCGGGCATATCCGTTTTTTATATTAGCTTACAAGATGAATTAATGAGAATTTTTGGCGGTGATCAAATAGATGGTGTGTTAAAAAAACTTGGTTTAAAAGAAAATGAGTCTATTGATCATCCTTGGATCAATAAGGCAATGGAAAGAGCTCAAAAAAAAGTTGAAGCAAGAAACTTTGATATAAGAAAAACATTAATAAAATTTGACGATGTTATGAATGACCAAAGACAGGTTATTTTTAGCCAAAGATTAAATATATTAAAAAAAACAAATATAGAAAGTCTATTAAATGATTTTTTAGAGGAAATATTTTTAAAAATTTTAAAATTTAAATCAGAATATAGGACATCAAAAGACAAGAAGTTTTATCTAACCAATATCAAAAATTTTACTGGAAACGCTGTTTCTGATGAAAATTTAATTTTATTTGCTTCTAGAGATAATAAAGAATTTATTAATCAAATTAAAGAAGTATACAAGATCAAAAGGGATGAAAAAATAAATCTCATAGGAGATGACCAATATAAAGATTTAGAAAAGAAAATATTTCTTCAGATTTTAGATTTTTCTTGGAGATCTCATTTACAATATCTCGAACAATTACGCCAAGTAATAGGTTTAAGAAGTTATGGTCAAAAAGATCCACTATCTGAATTTAAAAAAGAAGCATTTTCACTTTTCGAAACTTTACTAGAAAAAATTAAAGTTGATGTTATTAAATTTCTTTTAAATATGAATGTAATTTTAAAGAGTGAGGAGGAAGAAAATAAAAAAGATGAACCATTAAAAAACTCACAAAGTAAAAAGATTGGAAGAAATGATAAATGTCCTTGTGGTTCAGGAAAAAAATATAAACATTGTTGTGGCTCAGTATAATTAAAAAAATGGATTGTATGCCCATTGTAGTAAAGCTTGTCTCTGTCTTCTTCTACAGTGTAAGTCGCCTTCATCACAATTTTTTTTTACTGCTGGTCCATGTCTATCACCAAAAGCTTTCCATCTTTTAATCTGAATTATATCAATTTCAGGCATTCTTCTTCCATTTTTAAATCTACAGTACCACTGGAACCAACCTAGAGGATCCTGTTTAAAAATCCATCCTTTATCAATCCACTCTTTTCTTGATAGACCAGACTCAATTTTGAAGCGATTTAAGTTAACATCAAAAGCTTTACTCAATTTTGCTTTTTTAAACCACTCTTTTGGAAACTCTTTAGTATCTCCATCAATAAAGTATGAACCCCCAAATACACCAAGCTCTAACATTTTCTTTGGGGTTAATTGCGGTTTAAACAATTTATAAAAATCTTTTTTAATCATAATGGTGGTGGCCTTGGTTTGAATCGCACAAACGACACATACCTTTTCAGGGTACTGCTCTACTACTGAGCTACAAGGCCTAAAATCTAAAAGTTATTCTACCTTTAGTAAGATCGTACGGAGTCATTTCAACCATAACATTGTCTCCAGCTAGCACTCTTATTCTATTCTTTCTTAATTTTCCAGCAGTGTGAGCAAGAATTTCATGGTTATTTTCTAACTTAACTCTAAACATAGCGTTAGGTAAAAGTTCGGTAACCTTACCTTTAAATTCTAAAGTTTCTTGCTTAGCCAATTATTTTTCCTCCAATCTCACTTTTTTTTATAGAATTAGTATTTACATCTAAATTTTTATACTTCGATAAATTTATAACCGATGGACCTAATCTTTCAATACCTCTTTTATGAATTTTTATTAAAGACTGTCTTTTAGGCATTATATATTCTCGTGCTTAGGTTTATTTTTGCTTTCCCAAGGCGATCCTTGATCATCTAGTGTCACTTCTATTGCCTCAACAATAATTTTTATAATTATGTCTCCAGAAAAAATTAAATTCATTTCGTAATTTTTATCAGGCGTTACCAATGATTCAATAGCTAAAAAATCTAAAAATCTATCACCTTTTTTTTGATTTACGTTTTTTGAAGAGACTCTCATAACATTTTCAAATTTAAGCACAGTTCTAATTCTTTTATTTTTTCTGAAAACCCCTTTTTCAACATCTTCCCACATAAAACGGTTTAATTGCATTAAAAATATTCTGTTTTTTTCTAAACTAGCAATGTCTGCTGTTTTAACTATAGAGTCTTGCAAATGAGCAGAGATCACGCGGATATCTTCCTCTGTTTTTGCTATAAGCTTTAAATTTCGATCTTTCACTTTAAGGTTCTTTTAATTTTTGCCTTACATTTAGTTAATTTATTTTCTAAATTTTGATAACCTCTATCTAGGTGATATATTCGGTTAATGCTCGTTCTGTTATCTGCAATCAAACCAGCCAAAACTAGACTAACTGATGCTCTTAAATCTGTGGCCATTACCTCTGCTCCAGTTAATGAGCTTGGGCCCTCTACATGAGCTGTGTTGTTACGTATATAAATTTTAGCTCCCATCCTTTTTAATTCTGGTACATGCATAAATCTATTTTCAAAAATATTTTCTTTTATTTGGGACTTGCCATTCGCTTGTGTCATTAAAATCATGATTTGAGCTTGTAAGTCCGTAGGAAAGCCTGGGTAAGGTTCGGTTTTAATGTTTATCTTTTTTAAATTTTTAGACTTAAAAACTTCAATATAGTTTTTATTTATAATCATTTTTACTCCCATTTTTTTTAAAACACTTATTTCTTTTTTTACTACACCAACGTTAATATTTTTAAGCTTTAATTTTTTTGCAGTTAAGGCTCCCCCTATAAGATAAGTGCCAAGTTCTATTCTGTCACTAATAACTCTATGAGAAATTTTTTTTTTATAAATTGATCCTTTTATAGTGATTTTTCTATTTTTAATCTTGATTTTTGTCCCAAGCTTTTTTAAAAATTTAATCAAGTCCTGTATTTCGGGTTCGACAGCACAATTACTTAGAACTGTAATACCTTTTGCAAGAACTGAAGCTAAAATTGCATTCTCTGTTGCACCTACTGAAATACTGGGAAAATTAATTTTAGCTCCTGTTAAACCTTTCTTTGCAGTGGCAAATATATATCCGTTTTTAATTTTAATTTTCGCTCCAAGTTTTTTTAAAGCATATAAATGTAAATCTACTGGTCGTGTGCCTATTGCACAACCGCCAGGAAGAGAAACTTTTGCTTTTTGATATTTGGCAAGTAGAGGTCCCAGCACTAAAACACCTGCTCTCATAGTTTTTACAAGCTTATATGGTGCAACTGTATTAATATTTTTTTTTAAATTTGTTACTTTAATTAATTTTTTTTTTTTTGATATTTTGCATTGCAAACCTATAAACTTTAACAATTCAATCATAGTAAAAATATCATTTACTAGTGGTATATTTTTAATTGTCGAATAATTATTTAATATTGTAGCTGCAAGTATTGGCAAAGTTGCATTTTTAGATCCTGATATACTTATATTTCCAGATAAGATTTTTTTCCCATCTATTAAAAGTTTTTGCATTCAGAATTAAATTTTTGGAAGAGTTACGCCTTTTTGTTTCATATATTTACCTTTTCTTTTGTCATAGGTAATATTGGGTAATTCATTGCCCTTGATAAAAACAAACTGCGCAACACCCTCGTTTGCATAAATCTTAGCCGGTAAAGGAGTGGTATTAGAGAATTCTAATGTTACGTGACCCTCCCATCCAGGCTCTAATGGAGTAACATTAACAATTATTCCACAACGAGCATAGGTCGACTTCCCTAAACAAATTACAAGCACATTTTTGGGAATTTTAAAATATTCTACGGTCCTGGCTAAAGCAAAAGAATTTGGGGGAATAATGCATTCTTTAGATTTTTTAGTTATAAAACTATCTTTCTTGAAAACCTTTGGATCGACAATTCCTGAATTAACGTTAGTAAAAATTTTAAATTCATTTGAAACTCTTGCATCATATCCATAAGAGGATAGTCCAAACGAAACTTTACCCTTTCTTACCTGCTTTTCTATAAAAGGTTTGATCATATTTTTTGTCTTGGACATTTTTTTAATCCATCTGTCTGATAAAACTGTCATTTGTAAGAATTATTAAATTTTTTTTTTCTTTTTTTTAAATTTTTTCTTAAAGACTCTCCTCGAATTTTAATTTTTTTTTCTTTTCTTGCGATTTTCTTCATGAAGAAATTACGACTTATCAGGATTAGTTAAATCTTCTAAAGTAATAGGTTTGTCAATATCATGCATTTTTTGTTCTTTTTGCGATACCGGATTTTCTTTTAATTTTTTAGCTCTTCTTTGTTCTATACGCGCTTTTCTCTTAGCTTCTTTTTTCATCGCCTTTTCGCCACGTGTAGATTTATAATCATAATGAATTCCCATAACAGCTCCTGCATAAGTATACTTGTACTTCTTGGATGGAAATTATGCAACCCTCTTATATCTCTAAGCTGTGGGTGTATTAATTTCTATATTTTTTAATAAAAATAAAAATTAATGATAAAACTACTGCAACCAGTACGTCAAAAAATGGTGTGGCTTGAGGATATCCATAATTCCATAGGATAACTAAAAGTAACCAAAAAAACCATTCGATATTTTTTCTTTTCAAATTTCACAACCTTCTATATTGCAATTCTTTCCATTATTTATTTCTTTGAAAAAATCAAGCGCTTTCAAAGAACTAATCATAAAATTTTTGTATATATTTAAGTATCCGTTTAGACTATTTGATAATTCTTTTGCTTGCTCTAAATATCCCAATCTTGAAAAGTTCATCAGCATTACAGAATTTCCATTAGGTATTGTATTATCACTTATATCTATTGGACTAATGAAAATATCATTTTTAATTTTTTCATTTTTTTGGAATATTTTATTTCTATCATCAAAGAATTTTTTAATAGTTTCATCACAATATTTCTTAGCTAATAATCTATATTTCATATTCATAGTTGCTTCTGAGAGGTCTAATAAACATTGTATAAGGTAAGCATAATCCTCCAAAAACGAAATGCCTTCGGAGTAACTATGAAAAATATTTTTAATACAGAATTTTTCTTCAATCTTTTTATAAAAACTCTCTGCTGTTTTTAAATAGTTCTCATCAGGCATTATAAAATGCAAAGATATTAATGAACTTACCCAAAGACAGTTAAGATCTAACTGGTTTTTTTTATCAAAAAAAAGTTTTTTTCTTTTATTTCTAATTTTTAACAATTGTTCGATTATTTCATCTTTAGGTTCTTGAAGTTCATTTAATATTATTTTACCTTCCCAATTTCCTTCTGGTCTAATATCAAAATATTTCTCTATATCTTTAATATTTTTTATCTCATCATAATCGTAAACATAATATTTGCCTTCTACTCCCTCGCTGTCAGCATCAAATGCCGATCCAAGTAAGCCTGTCTCTTTAGATAAAAATTTTTTAAGAAGAAAATTTGTAGTTTGTTTTATCTTTTTTAAATAGTATTTATTTGGCTTTATCTTTAAAAACTTTGCTAATAATAAAATAAACTGAATATTATCGTAAAGCATTTTTTCAAAATGAGGTATCAACCAATTTTCATCAACTGTATATCTTGAAATTCCACCTTCAACATGATCGTATATACCTTTAGAACAAAGTTGTTTTAAAATTAATTCTACAGGTTTTAAATATTTTTGATTTTTAGTTTTGTTATAAAAATAAATTAAGGTTTCAAATACATAAAAAGTAGGAAACTTCGGCGCTCCTTTATACCCACCATTTTTTTCATCTAAATTATCTAGAATATTTTCTAAGATGGGCTCAGATTCTTGTCCTATAACATTTGTTTTTTTAAGTTCTAAATTTTTTACAATTAAGTTTTTTTGTTCAATTATTTTGGTTCTTTGATCAACATAAGCTTCGTGTACTTTTTGAAGAATAGTTTTAAATGCCGGCAAACCATGCTTCTCATCTTTTGGAAAGTAAGTTCCTCCCATAAAAGGAACACCGTTTTCATCCAAAAACATAGTCAGGGGCCAGCCGCCTCCACTCTGATTAAAAAGTTGAAAAGAACTTTGAAATACAAAATCTATATCAGGCCTTTCCTCTCTATCAACTTTTATATTTATAAAAAACTTATTCATTAAATCTGCTGTTGCTTGATCTTCAAAACTTTCGTGCGCCATAACATGACACCAGTGGCAACTTGAATAACCAACACTTAATAAGATTGGTTTTTTTTGAGTCTTAGCTTGATTTAAAGAATTTTTATTCCATGTTTGCCAATGCACTGGGTTATCTTTGTGTTGTTGTAAATATGGGCTGGGATCTTCGGATAAAATATTTTTCATTTTTTGAAATAAATTTTTCTTAATATAAAAGAAATAATTAATATTATAAAAAAACCTAGTATAGGAAAAAGTATTTCTTTATTTTGGATAATTGTCAAAAAACTTGGATCAATATTATTTTCAATAATTTTTTCAATTCCTGAACCAATTGCACATAAAACAAAAACCATAGGAAAAAGACCAATCAAAGTTGAAAAAAAATAATTTTTTACCTTCATATTAAAAAGCACAGGTAATAAGTTTTGTATTGCAAAGGGAGTTCCGCCGCCTCCTGCAAATCTAAAAATCATAAAGTAAAAAAATTCGTTCTTGTTAAATATCTCTTTAAATTTATATATTTTCTTTGATAGCTTCTCCAATATTAAATTTTTGAGATATAAATTAGCAAAAATATATAAAATTGTGCATCCCATAGTAAATCCAAACACTGAAATTAACGTCCCGTATATTTTACCAAATAAAAATCCTGAAATTAAAGCTATTGGTGTTGCAAAACCTAAAAGCAATATCCAAATTACAGCAAATAAAAAAAATAGCGCTGTAAACCAAAATAGATTTTGATCTCTAATTTCTATCAAAAATTGAGTTTTGTCTCTTATATAGCGATAGTCATTTAATTGAGTAACGTCTACAAAAATTAAAAAACCATATAATATTAGACCAAGACAAAGAATATAAATAAGGCCTACTGCAATTTTAATATTTTTACTCATCAAATAATTTTAACTGTACATCAGTGATATTATTAAATATATAACTAAAATTATTTTATGAAAAGAACATATCAACCAAGTAAACTAGTTAGAAAAAGAAGACACGGATTTAGATCTAGGATGGCTACTAAAGGTGGAAGAAAGCTTATTGCTAGAAGACGTGCAAAAGGAAGAAAAACTATATCAACTTAAAATGATTAAGCTTGAAAGTTTAAAAAAAAGCGATCATTTCAAACTTGTTCTAAATGGTAAGAAAACTCACACAAATTTTTATTCAATTTTTGCAATTAAAAATTTTTTAAAGGTAAAAAAGAATACATTGCTCATTAGCTTCGTGGCTAAGAAAAAAATAGGTAACGCAGTAAAAAGAAATAGAATAAAGCGAAAATTGAAAGCAATAACAGGTAAAATTTTAAAAATAAAAGGTGCAATTAATATCAATTATACTTATATAATAATTTGTAAAACAAAATCTTATACGGAAAAACACGATAAAATATTTTTAGAAATGCAGAAAAGTTTTAAAAAATTAAATTAAATGAACAAAATCTTTGTTAGAACTGCTATTTTTTTTATAAGAGTATATAAATATTTTTTTTCTCCTATTTTGGGAAATAGATGTAGATTTTTACCATCATGTTCAGATTATTTCATTGAATGTTTAAGTGAATACGGTTTTTTTAAAGGTATCTTTTTTGGATTTAAAAGGATAATTAAATGTCATCCTATCAAATTTTTAGGCGGCAGCTCTGGTTTAGATTTAGTACCAAAAAAAAGGAATGTAAAAAATGGATAATAAGAATGTTTTTGTAGCGATTGCTTTATCTATGGCAGTTCTGCTTTTTTGGGGTGCTTTTTTTGAAACACCAAGACAAGTTGAAGAGAATCAAACTCTTAATAATGAACAAACGAATCAAAATAAAGTCCAAAGTGACATAACACCAAATATAAACCAAGAAAAAATTTTAAAACCGATTTCTAGAAAGGATGCATTAACAGAAGTAGATAGAGTAATAATTGAAAATGAAAAGGTTAAAGGATCTATTTCGCTTAAAGGAGCAATATTTGATGACCTATCATTTAAAAATTATAAAAAAGATTTGAAGTCTGAAGAAAATGTTGTTTTTCTAAATCCCAAAGAGATAGAGGATGGATATTATATAGAGTCTGGGTGGGCAAGCGTTGGTAATGAGGTAGAAGTTCCAGGAGTAGACTCTTTATGGCAAGTAAAAGGAAATAGAGTTTTAAGTGAAAAAAACGATGTTGTACTAGAATGGAATAACGGAAAGGGTTTAATCTTTAAGAAAACAATTAAACTAGATGATAAATACTTGTTTAAAATAAAACAAGAAGTGAAAAATAACACTTCTTCAAAAATAAACCTTTATCCATATTCTCAAATAACTAGAAACAAAAAACCTGATGATGTCATGGGTTTCTATATTTTACACGAGGGTTTTATTGGAGTATTCGATGGTGAATTAAAGGAAGACGATTACGATGATATCAAAGAAAAAAAAATCATAAGAAATTCAGATAATGGTTGGCTAGGTATAACAGATAAATATTGGGTAACTGCTATTGTTCCTCCAAAGGATAAAAATTTTAAATCTACATTTCTTTACAAAGACAATTATAGAGCAAATTATATATTGAATTCACCTGTTACAATTAATCCTAAAAGTACATCAGGTAATGAGGTAAGATTATTTGTTGCTGCAAAAGAAGTTGAAACTGTAGATGGATACGCCGAAAGTGAAAATATTGAAAAATTCGACTTAACTATTGACTGGGGTTGGTTTTATTTTTTTACCAAACCTTTATTTTTTGTAATCGATTATTTATTTAAGTTTTCTGGTAATTTTGGAATTGCTATAGTTTTAATAACTCTAGCAATAAGAGTTGTATTCTTTCCCCTCGCTAATTACTCATTTAGATCAATGGCTAAAATGAAGGCAGTCCAGCCTGAAATGACGAGGCTTAAAGAGCTTCATAAAGATGATAAGGTTAAATTGCAGCAAGAAATGATGGCTTTATACAGGAAAGAAAAGATTAATCCAGCATCAGGTTGTTTACCAATTTTAATACAAATACCTTTTTTCTTCGCAATTTATAAAATGTTGTTTATTTCTTTAGAAATGAGACACCAGCCGTTTTTTGGATGGATACAAGACTTGTCGGCTAAAGACCCTACGACTATTTTTAATTTATTTGGATTAATACCTTGGGATCCTCCAGGATTTTTAATTATAGGTATATGGCCAATATTGATGGGACTTTCAATGTATGTCCAACAAAAGTTAAACCCTGCGCCAGCTGACCCAATACAAGCAAAAATTTTTGCTTTCTTTCCTTTATTTTTAACAATTATTTTAGCACCCTTCCCATCTGGTTTAGTGGTTTATTGGACAGTTAATAATATTCTTACAATAGCTCAGCAGTGGGTTATTATGAGAAAAACTAAAGTTAAAACTAATTAAATGTCCGAGGAAAAAAGTTTAGATTTAATAAAAAAGTTTTGGCCAAAAAATGCTCCTGATATTAACAGTATCCCAAAATATGTTGAAAAATATAAAAAGGAATTGATAGTAATCAAATATGGAGGAAACGTTTTAATTGATAGAAATATTTTTAATAATTTTATTGAAGATATAAGTATACTAAACAAACTGGGGCTTTCAATTATTGTTGTTCATGGAGGAGGTCCAAGAATTGAAAGAAAATTAAAAGAAAAAAATATTCAAACAAAATTTATTAATGGATTAAGAGTTACAGATAAAAAAGTAATTTCTATAGTTGAAGATGTGTTAATTGATTTTAACAAAGATATAGTGGATTCTTTGAAAAAAAAAGGTTCACAAGCGACGTCAATTACATCAAAATTAAATAATATAATTAACGTTGTGCCAGATAATAAAGAGCTTGGATTTGTTGGCATTCCTGAGACTATAAATATTGAATTTCTTAAAAGTGTAATTGATAAAAAACAAATACCTGTGATAGCTCCTTTAGGTATTGATAAAGATAAAAATACTTACAATATTAATGGTGATACTGCAGCTAGCGCGATAGCAAAAAAACTTAAATCAAGAAGACTTTTGCTGATGACAAATGTAGAAGGAGTTTATGATGATAGAAAAAGTTTGATATCAGAAATCAAACCTTTTGACATAGAAAATTTAGTAAAATTAAAAATAGTGCAAGGTGGAATGATACCTAAAATTAAAAATTGTATAGACGCCGTTGAAAACGGAGTTAGGGGTGTCGTAATACTTGATGGAAGAAAACCTCATTCGATATTGGATGAAATATTTTCAGATAAAGGTGCAGGAACTTTAATACGAAAATGAAAGAACTTAAAGATATAAAATTTTGGCTTTTCGATTTGGATAATACTTTATATTCAGGAGCTACAAAAGTTTTTGAACAGGTCGATAAAAAAATGACACACTACATTTCCACAAAATTAAATATAAGCAAAGAGGAAGCTAGAAAAATCCAGAAAAATTATTTTGTAGAATACAACACTACGCTAAACGGAATGATTAAAAATCATAAAATTGATGCAAATGAATTTTTGGAATTTGTTCATGATATAGATTTAAGCTTTTTAAAAGAAGATAAACAATTAGGTGAGGAAATTGAAAAAATTAAAGGTAAAAAGATAATATTTACTAATGGGTCATTAGCACACGCTAAAAATGTAACAAAAAGACTTGGAATTGAAAGACATTTTGATGACATTTTTGATATAGTTAGTGCCGACTTTATACCCAAGCCATCTATTGCTACTTACAAAAAAATTATAGAAAAATACAAAATTGAGCCACAATATAGTATATTTATTGAGGATATTGCGCGAAATTTAAAACCCGCTCACGAATTAGGTATGAAAACAGTATGGATAATAAATGACGAGCCTTGGGCTGCTGAGTTTTCAAACTCAAGTTTTATAAACTATAAAACGGATAAATTATCTAAATTTTTAAAGGAGATAAATGAAAGTAGATGAACTAGAAAAAATAATCAATAATGCATTTGAAGACAGACTGAATGTTTCCGAGACCTCTGATAAAAAAATTTTAGATGCTATAAATGAAACTATTGAATTATCAGATAAAGGGACTATTCGTGTTGCGGAAAAGAAAAATGGCAAATGGTCTGTTAATCAATGGGTTAAAAAAGCTATTTTACTAAGTTTTAGAACAAGTAAAATGACAATGTCCAAAGGTCCTTACACTACTTGGTATGACAAAGTTCCAGGCAAATCAGTTAGCTGGAATGAAAGTGATTGGAAAAAAGCTGGTTATAGACATGTTCCTAACGGAGTAGTAAGAAGAGGTTCTTACATTGCAAAAAATGTTGTTCTTATGCCATGTTTTGTCAACTTAGGTGCTTATGTTGATGAAGGAACAATGATAGATACTTGGGCATCTGTCGGTTCATGCGCACAGGTTGGAAAAAACTGTCACGTTTCAGGTGGAGCAGGAATCGGAGGAGTATTAGAACCTCTACAAGCCGGGCCAGTTATCATAGAAGATGATTGTTTTATAGGTGCTAGATCTGAAATAGCCGAAGGGGTTCTTGTCGAAAAGGGAGCAGTAATTTCTATGGGTGTATACATTGGCGCGTCAACTAAAATTATAGACAGAAATACTGGTGAAATAACTTACGGAAAAGTTCCAGCTTACTCAGTCGTAGTCCCAGGAAGTTTGCCTAATAAAAAAAATCCTGACGGACCAAATTTATATTGTGCAGTAATAGTTAAAAAAGTAGATGAAAAAACTAGAAGCAAAACTTCAATTAACGATTTATTAAGAGACTAAATGCAAATTATTAACGAATTAACTTTATCTAAAGATTTAATTAAATTTCCGAGCATTACTCCTGTAGATGCTGGTGCAATTAAATTTCTAAGTAAAAAATTAAAGTCTCTAGGTTTTAATTGTAAAATACTAGAATTTAAAAAAGGCAAAGGAAAACCAATTAAAAATCTTTATGCAAGGCTAGGTAAAAAACAACCAAATCTATGCTATGCAGGACACACTGATGTTGTTCCTCCTGGAAATTATAGTGATTGGACAGTGAATCCATTTAAACCTCAAGTTAAAAGAGGTTATTTAATAGGTAGAGGTGCAAATGACATGAAAAGTTCAATTGCTTGTTTTGTTTCTGCTGTAAGTCAATACATAAAAAAAAACAAAAATTTTAAAGGTTCTATAAGTTTACTCATCACTGGGGATGAGGAAGGTTATGCTACAAACGGAACAAAAAAAGTTGTTGATTATTTGAAAAAGAAAAAAGAAAAAATAAATTTTTGTATAGTTGGAGAACCAACAAATCCAAAAAAATTGGGTGAAATGATAAAAATTGGACGAAGAGGTAGTCTTACAGCTGAATTAGAAATATATGGAACTCAGGGTCATATTGCTTATCCGCATCTATCTAATAACCCTATTAGTACATTAGTAAAGATTTGTTCAGAGCTTAAGAAGAAAAAATTAGATAAAGGAAATAAAAATTTTCAGCCCTCAAATTTAGAATTTACAAGTCTTTATGTGGATAATAAAGCCCATAATGTAATTCCATCTTCAGCAAAAACCCAATTTAATGTGCGATATAATAATCTTCAAACTTCATCAAAACTTAAAAAAAAAATTAACATGATAATAAAAACAATTTCCAAAAAAAATAAATGTAATTATAAAATTAATTATCTAGAAAGTGGTGAATCCTTTTTAACAAAACCAGGAAAAAATATTTATTTAGCAAAAAAAATTATTAAAAAAATCACTAAAGTTAACCCAGTTTTTTCTACTACAGGGGGCACATCAGATGCGCGGTTTATTAAAAAAATTGCTCCTTGTCTTGAGTTCGGCTTAGTAAACAAAACAATGCATAAAATAGATGAATGTGTATCTCTTAAAGATCTAAGCAATCTCAAAAAAATTTATTATAATTTTTTGATAGAGTTTTTTAAGTGAAAACTGGTTTTATATCCGCTAAAAGCTCACTAGACCATGATACTGGTGACGGACATCCAGAAAATAAATATAGAATACAATCTATTTTAGAAAGATTAAAAAAAAAGAATTTTTCTGCTCTTGAATGGAGCTCTCCAAATAAATTTGATGAAACGTATCTAAAAAAAACTCATAATAGTCATTATATTGATGAAGTTAAAAAAAATTTTCCGACAAACGGGCAATTTTTTTTGGATGGTGATACTGTAATTTCTCCAGGTAGCAAAGAAGCTTCTTATGATGCTGTCTCTTCAATTATATCTGCTGTTGACGCTGTTAAAAATAGGAAATTAAAAAATGCATTTTGTGCAGTAAGACCGCCTGGACATCATGCTGAATATGATAAAGCTATGGGGTTTTGTATTTTTAATAATGTTGCTGTAGGAGCAAATTATTTAATTGATAAATATAAATTACAAAGAGTGGCAATAATAGACTTTGATGTACATCACGGCAATGGAACTCAAAATATTTTCAATTCTAACAAAAAGGTTCTATATATATCTACCCACCAATATCCTCATTTTCCTGGAACTGGAGCAAGTCATGAGAAAGGATCTCATAATAATATATTTAATATACCTTTGCCAGCGGGTACTAACTCTGAAGAATATTTTGATGCATATGAGCATGTTCTGAAAAAATTAAACGAATTTAAACCAGAATTTATATTTTTTTCAGCTGGTTTTGATGCTCACAGAGATGATCCTCTTTCAAATATAAATCTAAAATCAAAAGATTATTTTGAAATTACTAAAAGAACATTGATAGCCTCAAAGGATTATTGTAAAGGAAATGTAGTATCTATATTGGAAGGTGGTTACGATTTAAATGCCTTAGCAGAAAGTACTGAGGAACACATTAAAGCATTAATAGAATTCTAATTATGAAGAAACTTTACAGAGTAAAAAAATCAAACATTGATAACAGAGGGTTATGTGCTGCTGCTAATATAAAAAAAGGCTCAAAAATTATAGAGTATAAAGGAAAAATAATTTCTGTAAAAGAAACTGAAGTTAATCCTAAGTTTGATAATGATAAAGCAATATACCTTTTTAATTTAAATAAGAAATATGATTTGGATGGAGATTTTAAATATAACACCGCTAGACTAATTAATCATTCTTGTGATCCGAATTGTGAGGTTGACGGTGCAGGTTTGAAATTATGGATTTATTCAATTAAAGATATAAAGAAAGGCGAGGAATTAACTTACGATTATGGATTTGCCTTTGATCAAGATTTTAAAAATTACCCTTGTCGTTGCGGGACGAGAAAATGTGTTGGATATATTGTTAGAGAAGAGTCTAGATGGAGAATTAAAAAATCAAAAAAAATAAAGACGATTAGTAAATAACTCTTTGTAAATACAATCCACATGAAGGAGCCGGTGGAGCACAAAGAGACCTTTTCTTTAATCTTAATAAATCTCTTAATTTATTTGGCTTCCACTTTTCTTCACCAATAAATTTAATACAACCCACCATAGATCTAACTTGTTGTTGTAAAAAAGATCTTGAAGAAAAAGTAATTATAATTTTTTCACCTGTTTTTATTACTATAGACTTTTCTAGAGTTTTAATTGGTGATTTTGCAGTACAAGATGATGCTCTAAAAGCAGAAAAGTCATTTGTTCCTAATAAAAATTTTGCAGCTTTTTTCATTAAACTTACATTAAGTTTTTGTTTAACCAACCAAGCTCTATTTTTTTCTAAGGCTAAACAACTTTGCCTATTTATTATTATATATTTATAAATTCTTTTTTTTGCATTATATCTTGAGTGAAAATTAAAATTTTTTCTTTTTATAGAAATTATTGTGATACTGTTTTTGTTTAAAAAATAATTCAATGAATTTATAAACTTTTTCTCATTTATTAAATTATCACAAAGAAAATTAGCCGATTGACCTATTGCGTGTACACCAGAGTCTGTTCTGCCAGAACCAATTAAACGTATTTTTTTCTTCAGGATTTTTTTTAATACTTTTTCTATTTCCCCCTGGATCGAAAATCCATTCTTTTGATACTGCCACCCATTAAATTTTGTTCCATCATATTCAATTATAATTTGATAATTATATTTCAATTTAATTGTGTTCCTTTTTGAATTTTATTGCCTGCTAAAAATTCTGAAATGTTTGTAGGATTTTTACCTTCTTTCTGCAGTCTTAATATTTGAATTGCATTTTTCGCACATCCAATAGTAAAATTCTCGTCTAAAATTTCTCCTTCTTTACCTTTCTTTTCCACCTCTTTAGCTTTAAGAATTTTGAATCTTTCATTATTAATTGACAACCATGCTCCTGGTTTTGAATTAAATGCATTTATTTTCAAAATAACTTTTTCCGCAGTATCTTTCCAAATAATCTTAGTTTCATATTTTTCAATTTTTTTTGCATAACTAGCTTTTGCCTCTTCTTGTTTTGTAAAAACAATCTTCTTAGATGTTATTAAATCAATTGAGTCTTTTAGAGCAGTTGCTCCTATATCCGCTAATTTTTTTGTTAATTCCTCACTTGTAGTTTCTTTGTCAATTTTGACTTTTACTTGTTTAATAATAGGTCCTGAGTCTAGTTTTTTTTCTATTTTCATAATTGAAATACCGGTTTGATTATCTCCATTTATGATAGCTCTTTCAATTGGAGCTGCGCCTCTCCATTTAGGGAGTAGTGATGCATGAACATTCAAAAATAATAAATTAGGTGTATTTAAATACAGATCTGGGATAATTTGACCATAAGCAACAACAACAACAAGATCTGGTTTTAAATTTATAAATTCTTTATACGCACTTCTTTCTTTAAGATTAGTTGTTTTAACTTTAATACCTTCTCTTTCTGAAAATGTATGTATAGGTGTTTTTAAAATTTTTTGTCCCCTTGATTTTTTTTTAGCCGGTTGAGTGTATACACAAACAATATTATATTTAAAATTTTTCAAGGTCCTTAAAGTTGGAATAGAAAATTCTGGGGTCCCCATAAAAACTATTTTTAATGACATTTGATTAGTGAAATTAAACTACCACCCTATCGATTTCTTTTTTTTGCTTTTTTGCTTTCTTTAAGATTAAATCTTTTTTAAGTTTTGACAAGTGATCAATAAATAAAATTCCATTAAGGTGATCAATTTCATGTTGTATACATGTAGCAAGCAATCCTTCTGCTTTTAATTCTTTTTTTTTTCCATAATAATCCAAAAAGTTTATGACACAAGAATTAGGTCTTTTGACTTCGGCAAATTGGTTAGGAATTGATAAACATCCTTCCTCATAAGAAACTAAATCTTTGGATTTAAATTTAATTTGAGGATTAACAATAAATACCGGATTTTTTTTTTCTCCAGTTTTTGACAGATCAATTACAATCACTCTTTTTAATATTCCAATTTGAACTGCAGCTAATCCTATACCAGGAGCCTGATACATTGTTTCTAACATATCTTCCATTAAATTTTTTATTTTTTTATTAATCTCTTCGACTGGTTCTGAAATTTTTCTAAGCATTGGATCTGGTATAGTTAAAATTTTTTTTTTCGTCATTAATAATTTTACTATAATTATATTCTTAAAGGTAGCGCTGAACTTAATATTTCATTTCTAAATTCTTTAAGGTTTAATTTATTTAATAAATAGGTAATAAAATATATAGTTTCTGAGTCTAGATTGTTTACTTCATCTTCTCCAATTATTTCTACTATTTTAAGAGCTAAAAAACCTTTTTGCCCATTTTCAGCTAAATTATTCAAACTATCAGGAATGCTATAATTTTTTGATAATTCTTTATGATCAATTTCTCGCGGAATTTTAATTCCATCTTTTTCAAGTGATTCCAAAACTGCTATGTCTTTAGCAGAGTAAAAATAGTTTTTATTTCTTTTAATTTTTTTATATACGCTATCTAATTCTTTTTGAGTCTTTTTAATAGGATAGTCTTTTTCATAAAAATATCTCATTAATTTTGATTTATGCAAAATTTTATCATCAAATTTTATTTTTTTTTGTTTTAAAGTTTTATTTAAAATTATATTTCTTTCTACTACACTCGTATATTCTTTTGGTATCTCATTTTCTTTGAGTTCTTTAAGTGTGTTACTTAAAAATTCTACAAAAATATTTGATAAATTCTGTTTTTTAAACTCATCTTGTAATAAAAATAATAAATCTAATTTATTTTTTACATTATCTGATAATAAAAATTTTTGATAAATAAGTGCTCTTCCTTCGATTTTTTCTAGAGACTGGTAAACATTTTCAGCATTAATTAAAGTATTTAAATCAAAAGGTATTTGTCTATAAATTTTGAACACTTGATCTTTATCAATCTTATTATTGTTTGCTGCATATTCAATATTTTTAATTTTTTGCTTGTCGTTAAAATCATCGATAACTATCAAATTAGCTGCGTTCATATATTCCCAAATACTTTTTTTTGTTTTATTATTAGGCTCATATTTAAAATTAGGGAAAGTTACACTAGATAAATAAAAATTTAATAAATTATCATCTTTAATCTTTTTATTTTTATTGTCAGTTAGACCCAATAAAAAACTTATTGCATTATCAAAAAATTTATCAGATTGTTTTTGTTCTTTTAAAATATCATGGAGAAGTTGAGCCTGATTTTTTTTGTTATTGAAGATTAAACAATAAATTTTAAATTTTTCTAAATATGAGTCTTTTATATCTTTTCCAATGAAATTTACTTTATCACATCCTACTTTTATATTTGCTCTAGATATATTTCTATCAACTAGATATTGAATAATTTTAGTCTTATTTGGAAAATCATTATTTTTTTTTAAAAACTCTTCTATAAGAAAATCTTTATTATTTTCAATTAACCAGTTTATTTTTATTTTCAAAAAGTCTTCTTCACTTATATTTTCAGGAGTATAAGAATAAGAAAATAAAGTATTTAAAAATAAGTTTTCAGCAGTTTCTGAAAGTTGTAATTTACTGATACGAGAAATAGTTTTTTCAATATTTGCTCCATCTGTATTAGACCACATTGATAGTTCAAAATTATATTTATCAGGATCCCAGATACCATAAAGTAAAATATCATTTTTTTCAGATGTTGGTTGTTCTTGAATGATACTATTTGTAGTAATTAAATTTTTGTTAATTAGAGGGCTGTCAACTTTTTTTTCTTTATTGACTTCTTGATTTGTTTTTAAATTATCTTTTTTCCATATGTCCACTTCTTCTTCAGCTTTTAAATGGCTAAAATTTAAAAATATAATAAAAATGAAAAATATTTTATTTAAGTCTGATAATTTCATTTGTGATATCAGTATTAAAAATCTTATTCGGTTTAGAAAAGTTTATCTTTTCAACAAGAAAGGCTGCTAAGACAAAAAGACCAATAAAAACAATTATCTTCAACGTTCTATGAAGTATAGAATCTCGGAGACTTTTTTGACGATTGAATTTAAGTTGCATAGTTAAAAAATATATTTAAACTCGCAAAATAAGACAAATTTGTGATAAATCAAATTTTTAATTAGGATTATTTTTGAAAAAAAGCCTTATTTTGACTGGAATGATGGGTGTAGGAAAGTCTACCATAGGTAGATTATTGGCAAAAAAACTAGCCGTTAGATTTATTGATATTGATAAAATAATTGAAAAACAAGAAAAAAAATCAATAAAAAAAATATTTGAAGTTTTTGGAGAGGCATATTTCAGAGAATTAGAGGAAAAAACTACTCTAAAATTAATTCAAAATAAAGTGTCTGTTATAGCTTTAGGAGGGGGAGCTTTTATTAACAGCAAAATTAGAAGAGAAATTTTAAGAAGTTGCTGCAGTATTTGGCTTAACTTAAAAATTGAGATACTTATTAAGCGGTACAAAAAAAATAATAAAAGGCCGCTGTTGGATTTAAAAAACTTAGAAAGCGATGTAAAAAATATTTTTCAAGCTAGAAAAAAAATTTATGCTCAATCCAATTTTAAGATAAATTGTGATAATATGAAAAAAGAAGAAATAGTTCAAAAAATATTAAAATTAAATGAAAGTTATTAGAATAAAAACAAAAGAATATAAAATCTTAATAGGTAAAAATGCTTTAAATAATTTGGCAATAGAAATTAGAAAGAATTGTCCTAAGTGCAATAAAATTGCTGTTATTATTGATAAAAAAGTACCAAGAAAATTCTTAATTAAAATTATAAAAATTTTAAAAAAATATAAAATTTTTATAATTCCGATAAATTCTTCAGAGAAAATAAAAAGTATAAGACAAACTAACCTACTATTGGAAAAACTATTTAATCTTGAATTTAATAGATCAGATACAATTATAGGAATAGGAG
Organism: uncultured Pelagibacteraceae bacterium; assembly: GCA_902604065.1. Lineage (GTDB taxonomy): Bacteria > Pseudomonadota > Alphaproteobacteria > Pelagibacterales > Pelagibacteraceae > Pelagilacustribacter. Next base: position 47,732 of record CACKXF010000004.1, read on the forward strand.
GTGGCATTACAGGGGATTTGACAGGATTTGTTGCAAGTATCTTTAAAAGGGGGATAAATTTTGTCAATATTCCCACCACACTTCTTGCACAGGTGGACTCATGTATTGGAGGTAAAACAGGAGTTAATACAAACTATGGAAAAAATTTAATCGGATCTTTCTATCATCCTAAAGTAGTTATCTCCGATATTTCTTTTTTAAATTCGTTACCATACAGAGAAATAATTTGTGGGTATGCAGAAATTCTTAAACACGCAATCATTAAAGATAAAAAATTTTTTAATTGGCTTAAAAGTAATACACATAAAATTTTAATGAAAGATGAGCATTCTATTATGCAAGCTATTAAAAAAAGTTCTAAAATTAAACTTTATTTTACAGAAAAAGATTTTAAAGAGAAAAAAATTAGAATGATACTTAATTTCGGGCATACCTTTGCTCACGCAATTGAAGCTAAAAATAGATATTCAAAAAAAATTAATCATGGTGAGGCAGTCTTAGTGGGGATGATGATAGCTCTGAAAATTTCATTTTATAAAAAAATTTGCACTCAAAAAACATTTCAAGACATAAATGATATTTATAAAAGAAATAACCTTATAAAAGATTTATCAAATTTTTTAACTAAAAAAGAAACTAAAAATTCAATTAAATTCATGGCAAATGATAAAAAAAATAATGACGAAAGAATCAGCCTCATCCTATTAAAAAAAATAGGTAAAACCTCTGAGCCTGGTAAGTTTAAGTTTGCTCAAACAGAAATTAAAAAAATTATAGACAAACTATTTTAGTCTTATTTCGAGCGCATGAATCTTTTCTTCAAATTCTTTTTTAATAGTTGAAAATATTAATTTTTCAGCCTCTAGTCTTTTTAGACTTTTTAGAAACTTTGACTCTATTTTTAAAATTAGATGTAATTTATCTTTTTGAAAGGAGGCATGATTTTTGTGCCTAGCTGAATTATCGATTATATCAATATTCTCTAATGAGATTTTTTTTTTTATTTTTTCTTTAATTTGATTTATATCATTTATCACTTAAATTGATTATATATTAAAAAAAAAAATATGAAAATTATTTGTGACTGGGAAAATTGTAAAGATTTGGGAAAATACAAAGCGCCCATAGAAAAGGATAATAGTAGAAAATATAAACTTCTTTGCTTAAAACATATTAAAATATTTAATAAAAATTGGAATTATTTTGAGAACATGAATGATAACGAAATAGAATTTTTTTTAAAATCAGACCTAACATGGCATAAATCAACAAAAAGTTTTGGGTCATCTGAAAACTTTTTTAATTTACTTTGGAACAATGCATTAGAAGATAAACTAAATATATTTAATTCCACTAATTTTAAAGAATTCAAGAAAATTAAACTTTCATCTAAAGAAAAAGACGCCTTTGATATTCTAGAATTAAATTATTCGGCAAAATGGCAAGAAATTCAACAAAAATTTAAATATCTTGTAAAGAAATATCATCCTGATAAAAACCAAGGTAGTAAAAAATTTGAAGATAGGTTAAAGAAGATAACATTGGCATATAGCCAATTAAAATTAAATATAGGAAAAAAATAATTATGAGCTCAACGCAGTTTTCATCTAAACCAGATATTAAAATTTCTGTTAAGCAAACTTTTGGTTTTGAAACTAACATGGAGCTGGATGGTTTTTCAAAAAAAAATGAATTCGTCCCTAAAATAGACCCTGACTATAAGTTTGACAAAGATACTACACTCGCAATTTTAGCAGGTTTTTCTTTTAACAAAAGAGTTTTAATACAAGGCTATCATGGTACTGGAAAATCAACACATATTGAACAAGTTGCTGCAAGACTTAACTGGCCTTGTGTTAGAGTAAATTTAGATAGTCATATAAGCAGAATAGATTTAATTGGAAAAGACGCAATAGTTTTAAAAGAAGGTAAACAAATTACTGAGTTTAAAGAAGGGATACTTCCGTGGTCTATTCAAAATCCTGTTGCTTTAGTATTTGATGAATATGATGCGGGAAGGCCTGATGTTATGTTTGTTATTCAAAGAGTTTTGGAGAGTAATGGTAACTTTACTTTATTGGATAAAAATAAAGTACTTGAGCAGCATGATTTTTTTAGAATGTTTGCAACAACTAATACTGTTGGGCTTGGAGATACAACCGGTTTATATCATGGAACTCAGCAAATTAACCAAGGCCAAATGGATAGATGGAATATTGTCTCAACTCTGAATTACTTAACTCAAGATAAAGAACTTGAGATAATTTTAGCAAAAAATAAAAAATTTAATAATAAGGAAGGGAAAGAGACTTTAATAAATATGATTAAAGTGGCTGATTTAAGTAGAAAAGGTTTTGTGTCAGGAGATATATCGACGGTAATGAGTCCTAGAACAGTTTTGCATTGGGCTGAAAATACAGAAATTTTTAAAGATCAAGGATATGCTTTTAGAGTTACGTTTTTGAATAAATGCGACGAGATTGAAAAAAAAATAATATCTGAATATTACCAAAGATGTTTTGGCGAAGATTTACCAGAGTCTTCGATAAATGTTCAAATTTAAAGTGCAAAAAAAAGAAGAAATAATCGAAAATTTTAAAACAGCTTTAAAATCTACTATAAAATCTATCTCTAATGAGGAAAACTTAGAAGTCAACTTTGGTTCTCAAAATACGACGTCTGATAAAAAATCTATTGTTTTACCAGAAATTGAACAAATGGGAAAAGAAATAAATTTTGTCAAAGCAAGAGCTCATGCCGACTCTGAGTCTTTAAAAATAAGATTTAGTGACAATGAAATTTTAAAAAATTTTCAACCTGAAGGTTACAAAGCAAAAAAGTTGTATGAGATAGCTGAAAAGATCAGATATGAAACTCTTGGTGCCTTTGAATATAGAGGGATTAAAAATAATCTTTTAGAGTATTATAGTAAAAATAAAGTCAACATCGATAAAAAAGATAAAGTTTATGAAGCATTTGAAAAGTATTTATTAAATAAAATTTTTAAAATGGACAATTTAAAAAAAAGTGATTCAACTTTAAAAGAATATAATAAGATGTTTGATAAAACTTTTAAGTCGAAAATAAATAAAATTACGGAAAATATTCAAAATCAAGAATTATTTAATTCAACAATTTCTGAATTAATAAGAAAACTAGACATAGAGGATCTTTCTGAACATGATGAAATTGAAAATAAAAAAGATAACAGCAACAAAGAATTGGATAATAAGGATGACTCTGACCAAAAAAAGGAGTCAAAATCAGATGAAAATCAAGAAATGTCCATAGAGACTAACATTCTAGATCTGGATAATGCTGCAGACGAAAATGATAAAGACTCGAATGAAGTGGAAACAGAGGATTCGTCTAATAATTCTGAAAGAAATTTAAAGGGCTCAAATAATTTTGGAGATAAAAAGTATAAATTTTATACTAACGAATTTGATGAAACAATTTATGCTGAAGATTTAGAGACTGAGGAAGAGCTTTGGAGATTAAGACAAAACTTAGATCAGCAATTATTACAATTAAAAAACTTCATTTCTAAATTAGCTAATAAATTACAAAGAAAACTTTTGGCAAAACAAAATAGATCGTGGAATTTTGATCTTGAAGAAGGAATGCTTGATTCATCAAAACTATCCAGAATAATAGTTGACCCTTTAAACTCTTTATCATTTAAGAAAGAAAAAGATACGGAATTTAAAGATACCTTAGTGACAATTTTAATAGACAATTCTGGATCAATGAGAGGAAAACCTATTTCTGTAGCAGCAATTTGTGCTGACATTCTTTCAAGGACACTAGAGAGATGTTCTGTTAAAGTTGAAATTTTAGGATTTACTACAAAGCACTGGAAAGGTGGGTCTTGTAGAGAATTATGGATGAAAAACAATAAGCCAAAGCATCCAGGTAGATTGAATGATTTAAGACACATTATTTATAAGTCTGCTGATACCCCTTGGAGATTGTCAAAAAAGAATATGGGTCTCATGTTGAAAGAGGGACTGCTTAAAGAAAATATAGATGGAGAGGCTTTAAAGTGGGCTTTTGAAAAAATGACTAAAAGAAAAGAAGAACGAAAAATTTTAATGGTTATATCAGATGGAGCGCCTGTAGATGACTCGACCTTATCAACTAACTCTAGTGATTTTTTGGAAACAAATTTAAAAAATACTGTTCGTTGGATAGAAAACAAATCAAACGTTGAGCTTTTGGCTATAGGAATTGGTCATGATGTAACTAGGTATTATAACAAAGCCGTTAAGATAACTGATGTTCAAGACTTAGGTGATGTTATGATAAATCAATTAACTGATTTATTTAAAGATGAAAAAAAAGTTGTTAATTGAAAATTTAAATTCTTATTTTTAAGTCAGAAATATCAGATATTTTTAATAATAATAATCTAAAAGGGATAAGCATTATAAGAGCAACTATTAATTTTACTAATAAATCTCCTATGGATAAAGAGAACCATGGAATACCTGTTCCATAAAAAGCTATAGAAAAAAATAAAAATGTATCAACTATAGATCCAAAAAAAGATGAAGTTACTGGAGCAACATACCAGGATTTTTTTCTTAATTTATCAAAAATATTCACATCTAAATTTTGAGCTATTAAAAATGCCACTGCTGACCCAATAGCTATTCGAATAGATATAATTTCGTCAAAATTTGTTGATACAATTAAAGTAAGAGAGATACCTATAAAAAAACCTATTAAAACTACAACTCGAGCTAAATTTTTCCCGTAAGCTCTATTGGCCAGGTCTGTTATTAAAAAGGTTACAGGGTAACTAAATGCTCCATATGTAAGAATATTTTCAAGTCCATAATATTGAATGGGAAATTGAACAAGATAATTTGATATAATTACTATTAACCCCATTAATAAAGACAATATTAAAAATAATTTTTTTTCTTTCATTGTCTTTTATCTACAGCTACTTTTGTGAAATTATTGAAATTTTTAGTTTCTTGACTCTTTTAGAAAGTTTCTTATTTTTAGCAGACTTTAAAAACTTGTCCAATCCTCCCTTAAAATCTACACTCCTTAATGCTGCATTACTCACGTTAAGTCGAATATTTCTTTTTAAGATATCACTTTTAAAGGTTATCTTTTTAAGATTTGGTAAAAAACGTCTTTTGGTTTTATTATTTGAGTGACTAACGTTATGCCCTTTTAAAGGCAACACTCCTGTGAGTTCACATTTTTTTGTCATAATTAATGAATTGTATAGTTGTTAGCTTTAACTAGGTCAAGAGCAAATTATGAATTGATACCTATTATTTCATTAACATTCTTTATTTTATCTTTTTGAAATATATCAATTAATTCAGTTTTGATCTTCTTCACTACTCCAGGCCCCTCGTAAATCATCCCTGTGTACAATTGTAATAGGCTGGCTCCGCACTTTAATTTTTCAAAAGCAGTTTGACCTGAATTTACTCCACCTACTCCAATGATTGTAACTTTATTTTTTACTTCTTTATAAAATTTTTTGATTAGATTATTGGATATAATATTAAGTGGCTCTCCAGATAAACCGCCAAGTTCATTTTTATTTTTTCCTATTAAATTTTCCCTGTTCTTGTCAGTAGTATTTGAAATTATAATACCGTTTATCTTAAATTTTATTATTAATTCTATAATATAGCTAATTTCACGCTCATTTATATCTGGTGAAACTTTAAGAACTAGATTTTTTTTAATTTTGTTATTTGTCACAAATTCAGAAATTTTATTTAAGAGTTCTAATAAATTACTTTCGCTATGAAACTCTCTTAAGCCAGGAGTATTTGGTGATGATATATTAATAGTTATATAGTCAGCAAAAAAGTGCATTTTATTCAAACAAAATAGATAGTCCTCTATCCTATTTTTACTGTCTTTATTAGGTCCAATATTGATACCCAGAATACCGTTTGGTAAATTCTTTTGAAGTCTTTCTATAGCTTTTTCGGAGCCATCATTATTGAATCCAAGTCTATTAATAAGAGCTTTTTCATTCTCTAGTCTAAAAATTCTTGGTTTGGGATTTCCATACTGTTTTTTTGGAGTTATTGTGCCAACTTCGACAAATCCAAATCCCAATTTAAATAAAGAATTATAAACTTCAGCACTTTTATCAAAACCAGCAGCGAGACCTATAGGATTTTTAATTTTTTTTTTAAATATTTCAGTTTCAAGTATTTCTTCATTATGCACTTTAAATAAATCTTCTGGTAAAAAATTATACTTTAAAGATTTAATTGCTAAATCATGTGCTGCTTCAGGATCAATTTTAAAAATAAATGGTCTTAATATTGAAAACATCTAATTAATCTTATCTTTTATCAGTTTTATAGTTTCTTGCACTCCAAAAAAACTTATAAAATAACCCATTCTTGGACCATCAATATCGCCAAATAAAACTTGGTAGATCAATTTAAACCAATCTCTTAAATTTTTTTCATATCCATTTTCTTTTCCTACAGAGTATACTATGGTTTGAATCTCTTCTGGCAACATACTAGTATTTACTGTTTTAATTTTTTCTACAAGATTTTTTAATGCTTTTTTCTCTTGAGCGTTTGGTTTTTTATAAATTTTTTTTGGTTTTAGTTTTTCATTGAAAAATTTAACAGCATAACCAGTAAGAGCATTTAATATTGGATTACTTTGTGGTTTTGCATCTTTATGAAATCTATTAATAAATTTCCATAAAATTTCTTTATTATCAGCGTTGCTAGAACCTACTAAGTTTAAAAGCATCGAAAAATTCATAACTATTTTTTCATTAGGTGGTTTTCCATTATGAATGTGCCAAACTGGATTTGATAATTTATCTTTTTCTTTTTGTTCTGTATATTTTTCTATAAGGGACAAATATTCATCTACAGCTTTAGGAACTACATCTGAATATAGTTTTTTTGCTCTTTTTGGATTTTGATACATGTATAACGATAAACTTTCTGGTGAAGAATATTTTAACCATTCGTCAATCGTTATCCCATTTCCTTTAGATTTAGAAATTTTTTCACCATTTTCATCTAAAAAAAGTTCGTAAGCAAAACCATTTGGAGGTGTTTTTCCTAATATTTTACATACTTTGCTAGATAGTATCGCGCTTTCAGTAAGATCTTTACCGTACATCTCAAAGTCAACATCAAAGGTAAACCATCTCATTGCCCAATCAACCTTCCATTGTAGTTTACAATTTCCATCAAAAATATTAGTTTGAATTTTTTTACCACTATTATCAAAGGTGACTTCTCCATTTTTTTTATCAAGCTTTAATAATGGTATTTCGAGTACCTTTCCTGAGTCAGGGCACAATGGTAAGAATGGACTATATGTTTTTCTTCTTTCTGATCTTAAAGTAGGTAAAATAATATTCATTATATCATCATATTTTTCAGCAATTCTTTTTAAAGACTCATTGAATGTTCCATTCTTATAATTCTCGGTAGAGCTTTTAAAGGAAAATTCAAAATTAAATTTTTTTAAGAATTGTTTTAACATTTCGTTATTATGTTCAGCAAAACTTTTGAACTTATTAAATGGATCCGGAATTGAAGTAAGTGGTTTTCCTAAATTATTTTTTAAAATTTCATCATTCGGGATATTTTCTGGTACTTTTCTAAGACCATCCATATCATCTGAAAAAGTAATTAATTCTGATTCTATTTCTTCTATATGTCTTAAAGCATTCATCATCATAGAAGTTCTTGCTACTTCTCCAAAAGTTCCAATATGGGGCAATCCGCTTGGGCCATATCCGGTTTGAAAAATAATTTTATTTTTAGATCTAATTAAGTTTTTTCTATCTTTAAGTAATTTTCTAATTTCAACAAAAGGCCAGGCTGAGGCAGATTGAATTACATTATTATCTAGCATAATAGAGGTTTATAAAATTTTCTTTAGAAAATACAGTTTATAATTTGTTAAATACAGTTGAATTTTTTTAGTATTTAAATAGTCTCATTTAAATGTCATCTAATAAAACTGTATTTTTCTTAATCGGTATATTGCTCACGATTCTAGGATCGTCGATGTTAATACCATATGCATTTCAATTTTTTAATAATGAAAATAGCCATAGTTTTATTAGCTCTTCAATTGTTACCATTTTTATCGGAGTTTTATTTATTTTATCTAATTTAGAAAGACAATTTAAATTAAACCTTCAACAAACTTTTTTATTCTCAGCGCTTGCATGGTTGGTAGTAGCGTTATTCGGTAGTTTACCATATTTACTTTCTCCTGTTTCCTTTTCTATCAGTGAGGCATTTTTTGAAAGTATGTCTGGTATTACAACAACAGGCGCTACTGTAATTACCAATTTAGAAAATACGCCAAAAAGTATCTTGCTTTGGCGTGCTATTATGCAATGGTTAGGAGGAATTGGAATAATTGTAATGGCAATAACTATTTTACCTTTATTAAAGGTTGGAGGAATGCAACTTTTTAAAATGGAAGGACCTTTATCTACTGAGAAAATTTTACCGAGAACTTTAGAGGTTGCCACAATTCTTATTTCAACATATTTCGTTTTAACTTTTTTCTGTGCTTTTTTTTATTGGTTTTTTGGTATGTCGATATTTGATAGCGTGGCTCACTCCATGACAACATTGGCTACTGGTGGGTTTTCAACTCATAACGACTCAATAGGTTTTTTTAATAGCTCAAACATTGAAATTGTCGCTAGTATTTTTATTATTTTAGGAAGTATACCTTTTATATCTTATTTAAAATTCATAAAAGGGAATAGAAAAATTTTTTTAACCGACGTTCAAATCAAAGGCTTGATTAATATCTTAATAATTTCAATCTCAATAATGTTTATTTATTTATTTATCATGAGCGATGAAACATCTATTTTGGATAAAGTCAGAATATCATTTTTTAATGTAATTTCAATTCTGTCAGGAACGGGTTATGTTACTGACGATTTTGGTCTGTGGGGTAAATTTTCTTTAATATTTTTTTTATTTTTAATGTTTATTGGTGGATGTGCAGGTTCTACCGCTTGTGGGATCAAAATATTTAGACTGCAAATGTTATTAATTTTTTTAAAAAATCAATTAAAAAAACTTATTTCGCCAAACAGTGTAATTATTACAAAATATAACAATCAAAAAATTTCAGATGACTTTTTAAAGTCAGTTATTACTTTTATTTTTTCATTTTTATTCGTATTCTTAATAATAGCGCTTTTGCTTTCACTCTCTGGTTTAGATTTTTTAACTGCTATTTCTGGAGCAGCAAGTGCAATTTCAAATGTTGGTCCAGGCTTGGGTGAAGTAATAGGTCCTAATGGTAACTATAAGAGTATACCAGATGTTTCTAAATGGATTTTATCCTTTGGAATGTTATTAGGTAGGCTGGAATTATTTGCAATCTTGGTTTTATTTTTTCCATCTTTTTGGAAAAATTAATTTATGAATATTTACAAAAAACAAACATTATCAGAAACTTTTTCAATTTATTTTGATAGAAGGATGGTCAAAATTTTATTACTGGGTGCTATTAGCGGTTTTCCTTGGGTAATAATTGGAAGTAGTTTGAGTCTTTGGTTAAAAGAAGATGGATTAAGTCGAACTACTGTTGGATGGGCCGGTTTAATATTTGCAGTATATGCATTTAATTATCTTTGGGCCCCTATTATTGACAGAGTAAGAATACCTTGGTTAACAAATAAAATTGGTCATAGAAGAGGTTGGATTGTGACAATGCAAACAATCATTTTAATTAGTTTGGTTTGTTGGAGCATAATAAACCCAGTAGCAAATTTAGGCTTGGTAATTAGCGTAGGCCTAATCATAGCTATCGCTTCTGCTACTCAAGATATAACGGTTGACGCATTGAGAATAGAACAAATAGGTGAAGATGAAGGTAAATCAATGCAGGCTGGTGCTGCAATGGCAGTTGTTGGATGGTGGACTGGTTATAAATTAGGAGGAGTCATAGCATTAAATACAGCCGAATTTTTTCAGAAATTTGGTTTTGAGAATTACTGGCAAATTACTTTTTTAATATTAGGTATTGTAATTATAGCCTTGAATATTGGCTTAATGTTTATCAATGAACCACAACTTACTGATAGAAAAGACTCTCAAAGAAAAACTGATAAAATGTTTGAAGATAAAATAGGTTCCTCAAATTTTATAGCTAAAATTATTGCTTGGTTAGCTGGAACAGTAGTTGGCCCAATTATAAGCTTTTTTAAAAAAAATGGTTTTAACATTGCGCTCGCAATATTAGCTTTTATTTTTCTTTTTAAAATTGGAGAGGCATTTCTTGGCAGAATGTCAATAATTTTTTATAAAGAAATAGGTTTTACCAAATCAGATATAGCACTTTATTCAAAAGGACTTGGTTGGTTTACAACTGTAATTTTTACTCTTTTGGGGGGGTTATTTGCAATTCGATCAGGAGTAATAAAAGCAATGTTTGTGTCTGGAATTCTGATGGCATCAACTAATCTATTATTTTCTTTATTAGCCTGGACGGGTAAATCTGAATTACTGTTTGCTGTAGCAGTTATATTTGATGATATGGCAGCAGCTTTTGCAACAGTCGCATTTGTTGCATTTATTTCTATGCTTGTCGATAGAACTTATACTGCTACTCAATACGCTCTTCTTGCATCGATTGGAACAGCTGGTCGAACGACTTTAGCAGCCTCATCTGGAGCTTTAGTTGATTGGTTAAATGGAGATTGGGGTATATTCTTCATATTAACTGCGATAATGGTAATACCATCTCTTATATTTCTTTACATGATAAAAGATAAACTCAAGTTTAATGACTAAATATTTAACAAATAATTTTTCAATTATTAATCTATATAAAAAACCGTCTATTAGATCTGAGTTAGTAACTCAGATGATTTATGGAGATAGTTTTTCAATATCTAAAAAAACTAGAAAGTGGCTCAAAGTTAAAATTAAAGAAGATGGCTATAAAGGTTACATCCAAAATAAAAAATTCTCTGATTTTTTAAAGCCAAGCCATAAAATAAATATTTTAAAAGCAAAAGTTTATAAATTTCCTAATAAAAAAACAAAAATTAACGAAATATCATTCGGTTCAAAAATAAAAATGATAGATAGAAAAATTAAATTTCTTAAATTTTCAAAAGGGTGGATTAGTAAAAATGATGTGAAACCTACTTCATATAAAGAAAAAAATCCTTTTAGAAAAATAACTATTTTTAAAAATATTAAATATAAATGGGGAGGAAAATCTTTTAAAGGAATAGACTGCTCGGCTTTAATACAACTATTCTTAAATTTCAATAATAAGTATTGTCCGAGGGATGCAAAGGATCAAGTAAAGTATTTTAAAAAAAATGTGAAATTAAGAAATATTAAAAAAAATGATATTATCTACTGGAAGGGTCACGTTGCTGTAGCTCTTTCAAACAAAAAATTAATTCATGCTTATGGGCCTATGAAAAAAACAGTAATCATGGGCATTGATCAGACTATTGAAAGAATTAAAAGAACAGTAAATTTAAAGGTAATTAAAATTAAAAGAATTTAAATAACAAAGGCAGCCTCAGTCTCCCTCGGCTGCCCTTAGAATTAGTTTATATGATTCGTATTTTTATCTTAAGACTCTTTTTGGTTGTATGTGGATATGATTAATATGGCGGAGAGAGAGGGATTCGAACCCTCGAAACGGTTTCCCGTTTACACGCTTTCCAAGCGTGCGCCTTCAACCACTCGGCCACCTCTCCTTTTAACGACTAAACTTTAATAAAAATAAATTTTTTAAAGTTCTAAGTGTTTCAATTTTTGGAATTTTAGAGACACCTTTTTTTCTATCGGCAAATATTATTGGAATTTGTTTGACTGAATATCCTGATTTGTTTATTTGATAAATTGTTTCCATAAAAAAACTATAACCTTGAGATTTTACATGATTAATATCAAACTTTTTTAATTCATTAATATTAAAACCTCTATAAGAGGTAGTAAATTCTTCACAATTAATATTTAAAACAATTTTTATAATTTTATTTCCTATTATACTCAGTAAATATCTGGTTAGCTTAGTCTCATTACGACCACCCTTAATATACCTTGAGCCAATAACAAATGAGTTAGATTTTAATGCATCCAAAAAAACTGGAATTTTCGAAGGGTCATGGGATAAATCAGCATCCATTGTAATAAAATTTTGGTATCCTTTTTCTTTTGCGTAACTGTAAGCATGTTTATGAGCAGTATCTAAACCTTGCTTGTTTTCTCTAATAATCAAATAAAGATTATTATAGTTTTTTTTATAATCTAAAATTATTTTTGAAGTACCGTCTGGTGAATTATCATCTATAATTAATATATCTATATCTTTTATTTTTAGTATCTCATCTAAGAAATTTTTTACATTTTCAGACTCGTTATAGGTTGCAGTAAATACAAGAGTTTTATTTTTCATTTTTAAGTTTAATCATTCAAAATTATATTATTTAAATTTTTAATAAAATCATCATACAAAGGGAGTTTATTTTTTTTCATCATTTCTTGAATATTTTCATAATTTTTAATTATATGATTAATAGTCTGATTTAAACCTTCGTAGCTTCTTTCTGCAATAAAAATACCCGCTCTGTTTTGAATGACATGTTTTATATCTTTAAAAATTATTACTGGTCTTAATCTTGATAAAGACTCTAAAAGAGCCATTGGATCTCCTTCAGTGAATGAGGGCAAAATAAATATATTATGTCTATCATATAGTCTTATTAATTCATTTTGATTATTAATTATTTTTAAAATTTCTATATTTTCTTGATTTATTTTATTTGGTTTATTCTCTTCTTCCCCAGCTATTGTAAGATGAATATCTTTTTTATTTTTGATAATTTCTATTAATGAAAAAATTCCTTTTTCTTTTCTTATTCGACCAACATAAAGCAGTTTTTTTTCATTAACATCAGATTTTGTTTGGTTTGCTATCCAAGCTGAGTTTAATTGAGAAGGCTGAATTACAAATCCTTTTTTACCTCTTAAAATATACTGTCTGCAGCTCACGATAGTAGATATATTTGTAGATATCGTGAACATAATATAATAAATAAAGATTCCTAAATAACCCAAAATTATTTTATATTCTTCAAATCCATTACTTCTTAAATAAATAATTGGTTTTTTTTTAAAAATTTTTAAAAAAATGCAGGCGAAAAAAGTATAGGGAGAAATTGATATTAAAAGATATTTTGCTTCTTTGTCTTTGATCGAGCTAAAAATTGCTAATAAATAAGAAAAAAATGATCCAAAAATATTAATCTTTTTTAAATCTATTTGATGAGACCTTTTAATTGAAGATCTTCTAGCAATTAGATTTACATCAAAGCTTTTATTTAGGCCTTCTGGTGTTGACTTAAGATCAATATTATCACAGAAATACGTTTTATTGTTTTCGTAAATGCTTTCATTAGAAATTATAAACAATTTTTGCATTAGGTTTCTTTATTTATCTTTAACACTCCTATAAAAGCTTCTTGAGGTATTTCTACTTTTCCAAACTGCTTTGAGCGTGCTTTACCTCTTTTTTGTTTTTCTAAAAGTTTTCTCTTTCTATCTGTTGCTCCTCCACCATGAATTTTAGTTAAAACATCTTTTTTTTAAAACCTTTAATTGACTCTCTTGCAACTATTTTACCTCCTATAGCTGCTTGAACTGGTATCATAAAATTATGTCTTGGGATTAGGTCTTTAAGTTTTTCACAAACTTGTCTACCAGTTCTTTGAGCAAAGTCCTTATGTATGATCATTGCTAAGGCATCAACAGGTTCCGTATTTACAAGAATACCAAGTTTAACTAGGTCTCCTTCTCTATAACCAGAAATTTCGTAATCAAAACTTGCATAGCCACTAGAAACAGATTTTAACCTATCGTTAAAATCAAAAACAACTTCGTTAAGAGGAAGGTCATAAGATAATACAGCTCTTTTTCCAGAATAACTTAAGTTTGTTTGAATACCTCTTT